>NZ_SMKB01000529.1:0-741 GCF_004348575.1 Actinomadura sp. 7K534 | reverse complement strand
CTCCCCGAGGGCGCCCCGTCCCATCCCCGAGGCGACGCCAGAGTCGTGGTCTCCGCCGTCCCCGTCCTAACAGTCCCTTCCCCCGACGAAACCACTCGCCAGCAGGGCGCCCTGGTACTCCTCGCCACAGACAGAACGCAAGCCCTAGCCCTGGCGAGCACCACCGCCCTCCTCTCCCTGACGATCAACCCGAAGCCCTGAGACCCGCCCGACGACTTCAACCAGCCCACGAACACCCTTGGCATGTCACGGGAGGTTTCATTACGATCCGTAGCCATTCCTGCGCGCCTGCTGCAGCGGATGGCGCATCCCCCGAGAGTCCGGAGCCGGTATGAGTGGTTTCAAGAAGTTCCTTCTTCGCGGCAACCTCGTCGAACTGGCGGTCGCGTTCGTCGTGGGGGCCGCGTTCGCCGGCCTCGTCGAGGACTTCGCGGCCTCGTTCATCTCACCGCTGATCGCGCTGCTCGGCGGCGAACCCGACTACACGGACCTGGCCGTGACGATCAACGGCACCAAGTTCCCCTACGGGATCTTCGTGACCTCGGCGATCGCGTTCACCATCACGGCGGTGATCGTCTACTTCCTGGTGGTGCTCCCGACGACCAAGCTGATCGAGCGAATCGACCGCGGGAAGGAGGCCGTCGAACGCGACTGCCCGCAGTGCCTGAGCGCCATCCCGATCAGGGCCCGCCGCTGCCGCCACTGCACCGCCGAGGTGACCCCCGCCACCGAGACCCCCAC
>NZ_SMKB01000528.1:0-755 GCF_004348575.1 Actinomadura sp. 7K534 | reverse complement strand
TATAAGAGACAGGTGCCCGATCATGCGGTGGTCGGGGCGGACGGCGAGGCCGTCGACGTGCCAGGTGCGGAGCATGGTCTCGGACGCGTGGGGCTCGGCGAAGCCGCCGTGGCCGCGGAGGTCCTCGACGATGCGCGACATCTGGGTGGTGGTGGCGATGTAGGCGCAGACGATGCCGCCGGGGATGAGGGCCTTGGCGACGGCGTCGAGGGGTTCCCAGGGGGCGAGCATGTCGAGGACGACGCGGTCGGCCTCGGTCTCTGCGAGGGCGTGTTCGAGGGAGCCGACGGTGAGGCGCCAGGCGGGGTGGGGGCCGCCGAAGAACTTCTCGACGTTGGCGCGTGCGATGTCGGCGAAGTCGGGGCGGCGCTCGTAGGAGGACAGGAGGCCGTGTTCGCCGACGGCGCGCAGGAGGAAGCAGCTGAGGGCGCCGGATCCGGCGCCGGCCTCGATGACGCGGGCGCCGGGGAAGATGTCGGCCATGGCGATGATCTGCGCGGCGTCCTTGGGGTAGACGACGGCGGCGCCGCGGGGCATGCGGAGGGTGAAGTCGGTGAGGAGGGGGCGGAAGGCGAGGTATTCGGTGCCGCCGGTGGTGCGGTAGACGGTGCCTTCGGGGCTGCCGATGATGTCGTCGTGGGGGACGGAGCCCTTGTGGGAGTGGTACTGCTTGCCGGGCTGGAGGGTGATGGTGTTGACGCGGCCCTTGGGGTCGGTGAGCTGAACCTGGTCTCCGGGCCGGAAGGGGCCGTGGG
>NZ_SMKB01000057.1:0-35134 GCF_004348575.1 Actinomadura sp. 7K534 | reverse complement strand
ACCTCAGAAACCCAACGCCGCGCCGCCCTCGCACCCTGGCTGCACATCTACAACCACCACCGCGGCCACACCGCACTAGCAGGCCAACCCCCCGCCAGCCGCGTCACCAACCTGTCAGGGCAGTACAACTAGCGGCCGAGGGCGATGTCCACGTTCTCGCGGAAGCGGGCGTAGACCTGCAGGTCGTCCTCGATGGGCCCGATCACCTTCTCGTGGGCGACGCGCTCGATGCCCACGCGCATGTGGTGCTCCATCTTGTCGCCGTGCTTCGCGGACGAGAGGGCCACGAGGTTGCGGCAGGCGGACGCGGTCAGCCAGCCCATCCCGAGCGTGCACACGACCAAGACCGCGACATAGGGGATGAGACCGGCGTCCCCGACCAGGCGGCTGGGGTTGTCGCCGCCGAGGTCGAACAGGCCGTAGGCGACGAGGAAGCCGATCCACACGACGCTCAGCACGGCGACCAGCACCAGGAAGTACTGCCACGTCTTGACCAGCCACCACCAGCGGGGCACGGCGTTGAACGTGGGCAGCGCGTGCTTGAGCGATTCGCCCAGGGCCTCCGGGATCTCGGTGGCGTGCGACCGGGCGGCGGCGCGGACGGAGCGTCCCCAATGTGTAGGAAGCTCCTGGGACAGCCCCTCGGTCACGGCCTGGAGCGCGTTGTCCACGTCGCCCTGCTGCGCGCCGATCGGCCCGGTGAATGCGTTGCGGAGCTCCTCGCGCAGCTCGGTCAGCCGCATCCGGCGCAGCGGGTCGGACCGGAGCCGGGCGGCGATGGCGGCGACGGGCCAGCCCACGAAGTCGGCGGCGCGCAGCTCGTAGGCGCTCTCCATGGCCTCGGCGACGGCGGGCGCGCCCGCGGCGTCGGTGAACGCCTGCACGAGGTCGGCGCGGCGGGCGTCGTCGACGGTGGACGGCGGCTCGGCCGCGTAGCGGTAGTCGGCGAACCGCTCGGCGACCTTGTCGACGTCGGCGGAGAGCCGCTCGGTGCGGGCGCGGCGGGCGGCGACGGTGTCCACGAGGACGTCGCGGAACCCGTACGTGCCGTCCTCGGCGACGGCGGAGGTGGTCACGATGCGCGGGTCGGCGAGGCCCTCGGCCTCCAGCAGGCGGCGCAGGTCGGCGACGCAGTCGTCGATCTCGTGCGGGGTGAGCCGGTCGACCTGGTTGAGGACGATGAGCGTCACGCCGGTGTGCCGGGCGAACGGGACGATGTAGTTGCGGTGCAGGGCCGCGTCGGCGTACTTCTGCGGGTCGACGACCCAGACGAGCAGGTCGGCGATGGTGACGAAGCGGTCGACCTCGGCGCGGTGCATCGCCTGGATGGAGTCGTGGTCGGGCAGGTCGATGAGGACGAGGCCCTGCAGGGAGTGGTCGGCGCGCTCCAGGTCGAGGGCGCTGGCGCGGGCGTAGCGGTGCCGCTTGTCCACGTCCAGCCAGTCGAGGAGGGGGCCCGCGCCGTCCAGGCCCCAGACGCACGCGTGGGCCTTCGACGTCATCGGGCGGCGCATCCCGGTGGGTGAGAGCTCCAGCCCGCAGATCGCGTTGAACAGCGACGACTTCCCGCTGCCGGTGCCGCCGGCGAGGGTGACGACGGTGTGCTCGCCGGACAGCCGCAGCCGCTGCCCGGCCCGGTCGAGCAGCGCGACGGCGTCGTCCAGGACGGGCTGGTCGAGCCGGCCGACGCCCGCGTGGACGAGCCGGTCGAGGCCGGCCAGCCGGTCGGTCAGCCCGGGCGGCCCGGCGGGCGGGCCGGGCACGTCCGCGGGGGCGAGGGGGATCCCGCCGGTTCCGGCCGGCGAGTTCGCGGGGATCGCCGAGGTGGTCATCGGGCAACCTCGAGGTTGTAGGTGGCCTGGTACAGCTGGACGGGGACGGTCTCGTCGGGGATGCCGGCGGAGTCGAGCACCTGCCCGAACCGGATGGCCTCCTCGTCGAACAGCATCCCGATGCGGCTGCGCAGGTCGGCGCGGGCCTTGGCGCCCATGCCGCGCAGCGACTCGGCGCCGAACAGGGCCTTGAGCAGCCGCTGCGGGACGGCGCTGTTGCCGCCCTCGACGGCCACGTCAGAGGTGCCGTAGCCGAGCAGGCCGATCATCAGGACGAGCGACACCGCCTCGGTGTCGAACGAGACCAGCTTGGCGACCGAGCGCTTGGTGACGCCCTCGGTGCGGATGAGCTCCTGGACGTGGTCCTGCCAGGAGCTGACGGCCCGGGTGACGCGGCGCGACAGCTCCGGGGAGACGTGCGCGAGCTCGGCGTCGGTCCCGGCGAGGACCTGGCGTCCGGACGGGTGGTCGCGCCAGCGGGCGATGACCTGCTCGGCGCCGTGCTCGGCGGACGCCATGATCAGCGATTCGAGGCCGGCGCGCAGCGCGGCCTTGAGCGCGCGGACGCGGGCGGGGCTGCGGCGGTTGCGGCGCCCGGCGCCGCGGCCGCGGCGCCCGCGCTGGACGTGCAGGGACTTCAGCAGGTCGCCGGTGCCGGCGAAGTCCTGCCAGCGGGCGAGCACCTCGCCGCGCAGCAGGGAGCCGTTGCGGGTCGCCTCGTCCAGTTCGGCGAGGGCGGTGCCGTAGCCGGCGTCGACCTCCCCGGCCAGCTCGGTGCGCTGCTCGACCTGCGCCTCGACCTGCCGGGCCAGCTCGGGGACGCGGGTGCGGAAGCTGTCGAGGACGGCGGCGAGGGTGTCGCTGATGACGATCTCGCGGTCCTCGGTGTCCTCGGCGACGCCGGTCAGCCAGGCGCGGATGTCCGCGACGGTCTCCTCGGGGAGGCGGCTGTTCTCGATGCGGGTCTCGGGGACGGTGAAGCGGCGGGCGTCGCCGACCTCGTGCTCGTCCAGCATCTCGCCGAAGTGCTCGACGACCTCGGCGCCCTGCGGCCCGGCGCCCTGCGGGACGCGGGACAGGACGACGCCGATGGTGGCGCCGTTCTCCTTGGCCCGCTGGAGCATCTGCCACACCTGGGCGTCGGCGTAGCGGGCGGCGGTGGTGACGCACAGCCAGAGGTCGGCCGCGGCCATCAGCTTGGTCGCGAACTCGTAGTGGTCCTCGAAGACCGAGTCGAAGTCGGGGCTGTCGAGCAGCGCCAGGCCCGGCGGGAGGACGTCGCTGCCGATGATGACCAGCTGGTCGCCCGCGATGGCGTCGGGGGCCGGGCCGCGGACGCGTCCCATGCCGGGCAGCATCGGCCCCTCCATGAACCAGTCGACGTGGTCGGGGTGGCACACCAGGATCGGGCTGCTGGTGGTGGGCCGCAGCACGCCGGTCGCGCTCACGCGGGAGCCGACGAGGGTGTTGACCAGCGTGGACTTGCCCGCGCCGGTGGACCCGCCGAGCACCACCAGCATCGGCGCGCCGGCGGCCTGGATGCGCGGGAGGACGTAGTCCTCCAGCTGGGCGCGCAGTTCGTCGCGGGCCTCGCGGGCCTCCTGGACGCCGGGGACGTCCAGCAGGAACTCGAAGGCGTCGAGCTGCTCGCGGAGCGCGGTCAGCGCCCGGATCAGCTCGCTCTGGCGCACCGTCCCGGCGCCGGGCTTCGCGGCCCGCCGGCGGCCGCGCCGCGCCTTGGCGTCCCCGGTCTCCTTGGCCGCGCCTTCGCCGGCGCCGTCCTCCGGCTCGGGCTCGGCGCCCTTCCGGGACGTCTCCTTGTCGCGCACCTCGTCCTCTTCGCGCGCGCCTTGCCCGCGCGCCTCCTTGTCGGGCGCGGCGTCGCCGCCGGGGACCGCGGAGTCCTCGATTCCGCGTCCCGGACCGGAGCCGGCCTGCTCGTCGTGGACCGCGCTTCGCTCTGCCGGGGGTGTCACGGATCCCGTCCCATGTCGGCTCGAATCATGTCGATCTCTCGTGCCACGTCGACCACATCGCCCACGACCACGATCGCCGGGGGCCGGATGTCACCGGCGGCCATCGCGTCGGCCACCGTGCCCAGGGTCGCCGTGAGCGACCGCTGGCCGGGGAGGGTGCCATCCTGGATCACGGCGACCGGCGTGCCGGACGACCGACCATAGCGCATGAGCGCGTCCGCGATCAGCGCCATGCGCTCGACCGCCATGAGCAGGACGATCGTGCCGTTCGCGCGCCCGAGCGCCGCCCAGTCGACCGTCGAGTGCTCGTGTCCGGGCGGGACGTGCGCGGAGACGACGTGGAACTCCTGCGCCACGCCCCGGTGGGTGACCGGGATGCCCGCGGCGGACGGCACGGCGACCGCGCTGGTGATGCCGGGTACGACGGTGACCGGGACGCCGTGGCGGGCGCAGTGCAGGGCCTCCTCGCCGCCGCGCCCGAACACGAACGGGTCGCCGCCCTTGAGCCGGACGACGAACCTCCCCTGCCGGGCGTGCTCGACCATGTAGTCGTTGATGCGCTCCTGCGCGACCGTCCGCCCGTAGGGGATCTTGGCGGCGTCGATCACCTCGACGTCGGCGGGCAGCTCGTCGAGGAGCCCGCCGGGGGCGAGCCGGTCGGTGACGACGACGTCGGCCATGGCGAGCAGCTGCCGCCCGCGGACCGTGATCAGGCCGGGGTCGCCGGGGCCGCCGCCGACGAGGGCGACGCCGGCGGGCTTGCGCCGGGAGTGCCGGGATTCGAGCGCGCCGTCGCGCAGCCCCTCGACCACCGCGTCGCGGATGCCCGCCGCGCGCCGCGGGTCGCCGCCGAGCAGCACGCCGACGGTCGCGTCGCCCGCGTGCCCGCTCGCGGGCGTCCAGGCCGGCGAGGACTCGGCGTCGTCGGCGCGGACGGCCCAGATCCGGGCGGCGTCGGCCTCGGCGACCACGTCCCCGTTGACCTTGGAGTCGTCGGTGACGGCCTGCACCAGCCAGGCGCCCGCGCAGTCGCCGGGCTCGTAGGGCCGCCGGTGCCAGGTGATCCTGCCGCGCTCGGCCATGCCCTCCAGGGAGGGGGTGACCTCGGGCGAGACCAGGACGACCGACGCGCCCGCGTCCAGGAGGGCGGGCACGCGGCGCTGGGCGACCCGCCCCCCGCCGACGACGAGGACGCGTCGCCCGCCGAGTCGCAGGCCTAGCAGGTACGGGGGCACGTGGTGGTTCTCTCGATCGGGTGCGCGGTCGGTTGACGTGCTGGTCGGTGACGTGCGGGGGCGGCTTGCGGACGCCGGTGTCGGACACGTGTCTTCAGTGAACAAAGGTACTCGGCTTCACAAGTGCATGGAGAGTGCCTCCGCGCAGTCGATAGCCGAGCGTGATCCATTCCGTGATCAATTAGTTACGGGGCCCGGCGTCCTTGCCGCTGACTCCGGCGGAGTCGAACGTGGCGACCTCGTGCAGCACCCGCACCGCGCCCTGGACCAGCGGCAACGCCAGCAGCGCGCCGGTCCCCTCGCCCAGCCGCAGTTCCAGGTCGACGAGCGGCCGCAGCCCCAGCGCGTCGACGGCCGCGGTGTGGCCCGGTTCGGCCGACCGGTGCCCGGCGACGCACGCGCCGATGGCCCGCGGGCACAGCGCGGCGGCCGCCAGTGCGGCGGCACCGGCGATCACCCCGTCAAGGACGACGGGGACCCGCAGCGCCGCCGCCCCGAGGACGAATCCGGCGATCGCGGCGTGCTCCAGCCCGCCGACGGCCGCGAGGACGCCGAGGGGGTCGGCGCCGTCCTCCGCGGGCAGGCCGTGCAGCGCCAGCGCGGTCCGGACGACCTCGACCTTGCGGGCGTGGGTGGCGTCGTCGATCCCGGTGCCCCGGCCGGTGACCCGCTCGGGCGGCAGGCCGGTGAACGCGGCGATCAGCGCGGCGGACGCGGTGGTGTTGGCGATCCCCATGTCCCCGGTGACCAGGCACGCCGCGCCCTCCGCGACCAGATCGCGCGCGACCTCGATCCCGACTTCCATGGCGCGCCTGGCCTCACCGTCGGTCATCGCCGGGCCGCGGGTCAGGTCGGCGGTGCCGGGGGCGACCTTGCGCCGGATCAGCCCGGGAGCCGCGTCGAGGTCGGCGGCGACGCCGATGTCGACGACGCTGACCCCGGCGCCGACCTGGGCGGCGAACGCGTTGACCACGGCGCCGCCGGCGAGGAAGTTGGCCACCATCTGCGCGGTCACCTCCTGCGGCCACGGCGTGACGCCCTGGGCGTGGACGCCGTGGTCGGCGGCGAACACGGCGACGGCGGCGGGCTCGGGCATCGGCGGCGGGCAGCACCCGGCCAGCCCGGCGAGCCTGACCGACACCTCCTCCAGGACACCGAGGGACCCGGGCGGCTTGGTGAGCCGGGCCTGGTGGTCCCGGGCGTCCCGCATGGCGGCCTCGTCCAGCGGCGGGATGGAGGCGATGGTCTGCTCGATCAGGTCCACGGTGTCCTCTCGGGGGGTCGGGCCTTGCTCGGATACCGCTCAGATTCCCAGTTCGCCCAGCACGTTCAGCAGCGCGTCGTTGGACGACCGGTCGCGGACCGCGATGCGCAGCCAGTCGGAGCCGAGACCTGGGAAGGTGTCGCCGCGCCTGACGGCGTAGCCGCGCTGCCTCAGCAGCGCCCTGATCCCGAGGGCGTCGGGCACGCACAGGCACAGGAACGAGGCACGCGCTCCTGGCACGACGTAGAGGCCGCGTGCGCTCAGTTCCGCGGACAGCCTGTCGCGTTCGGCGCCCAGTTCGACGGCCCACGCCTCGGCCTCGGCGACCGCCTCCGGGGTGGAGCACGCCTCGACGGCGACGAGCGCGGGCGTCGACACGGCCCAGAGCGGCTGCGCCTCCGTTAGCCGTTCGATCAGGTGGGGGTCGGCCAGGACGTATCCGGCGCGCAGCCCGGCGAGGCCCCACGTCTTGGTCAGGGAGCGGATGACCACCACTCCTGCGGGGAGCCGGGTGGCGAGGCTCTCCGGCTCACCGGGCACGCAGTCCATGAAAGCCTCGTCGACCACGACCGTCCGGCCCGGCGCGGCCAGCGCGGCGACGGCCTCAGCGGGATGCAGGACCGAGGTCGGGTTGGTGGGGTTGCCCACCACGACCAGGTCGGCGTCGGACGGGACGACGGCGGGGTCGAGGGTGAAGTCCTTGGTGAGGATCACGCGTTCCACGGGGTGCCCGGCGGCCCGCAGCGCGGCTTCGGGCTCGGTGAACTGCGGATGCACGACGACGGCCCTGCGCGGTGTCAGGACCCGCGCGAGCAGGACGAACGCCTCCGCGGCGCCGGCGGTGAGCAGCACCTCCCCGGCGGACCGGCCGTGCCGCCGCGCGACCGCACGGCGCGCCGGACGCGGGTCGGGGTAGCCGGCCAGGTCGGCGACCGAGGCCCGGATCCGCTCGGCCAGCCACGGCGGGGGCATGCCGGTGCGGACGTTCACGGCGAAGTCGGCGAGCCCGCCGCCGACCTCCGCGTCGCCGTGGTGGCGCAGGTCGACCTCGTCCGGCTCGGCGGGGTTCTGGATCACCGGTGCCCCGCCCCGTCCGAGTACAGCAGGGCGTTGACGGCGGCCGCGGCGACCACCGAGCCGCCCTTCTCCGAGGCGTTGCTGAGCTGCGGCAGCCCGCTGGCGCGCAGCGCCTCCTTGGCCTCGCGGGCGCCGACGAAGCCGACCGGCACCCCGATGACCAGCGCGGGGCTGACCTGCCGGGCGATGATCTCGGAGATCGCCTCCGGGGAGGAGCCGACGACCCAGACCGCGCCCGGCCCGACCTCCGCGTACGAGAGCCGGACCGCGGCGGCGGAGCGGGTGATGCCGGCGGCGCGCGCCATCCGCGCGGCGGCCGGGTCGGCGATGTGGCAGACCGGCTCCCGGGCGGTGATCCCCGCCGCGACCATCCCCTCGTCGGTCACGACCGGCGCGCCCTCGCGCAGCGCGGCCCAGCCCCGCGCGAGGTACTCCTCCGTGGTGACCAGGTCCACCGCGTACTCCAGGTCGGCGGTGGCGTGGATCACCCGCTCGGTGACGGCCCGCCACAGCGGCGGCATCGGGGACAGGTCGACGCGGGACCGCAGGATCTCGTACGACCGGACCTCGATCGGGTGGGGTTGACGGACGGTCAACTGCGCCTCCTGCTTCGCTTCCAGGTCAGGACACCAGGGTGGCACGGCTTTACGGGAGCTACGCCCCGATGCCGGGCTCTTCGGACTCGCCGGGAAGTGCGGGGATCGTGGCGATCGGCCTGCTGCGCCGGGCCGGGCGGCGGCCGGGGACCCGGGCGTCCCGCTCGCCCCAGACGACGGTCACCGGCTCCCCCGGCGGGCCGGACGGGTCCAGCGGGCTCGCCTGGAGCCGGACGGCATCGGTGGTGAACCCCTGCCCGGCCAGCAGTGCCACGATCTCGCGGGCCTCCTCACCGGAGGCGACGGCCTTGTCGCCCGAGACGATGGCCACGAGGCGGGCGGGGGCGAGCGCGGCGCAGGCGCGGACGGCCTCGGTCCCGGCGCGTCCGGTGAACCCGGGGCCGACGAAGACGGCGTCGGGCTTGGGCAGGTGATCTGCGGTGGGCCGCACGTCGCCGGAGGCCATCGCCACCTTGACGCCGTGCAGCCGGACGCTCTCGCGGATCCGCTCGCACGTCGCGTAGTCGCGGTCGACGGCGACCACGGCTGCGCCGAAGCGCGCGCATTCGATGGCTATGGAGCCGTCGCCGGACTCCACGTCCCACACCATGTCGCCGACCCTGGGGCCCAGCTTGGCCAGGACGAAGGCCCTGACGTCCGGACGCAGGCCAGGCCCCTCTCCGAAGGCTTCCGCGGGCAGCGCCCATCCGGCCGGAGACGGGGCAGGCCCGGAGTGCCAGCTCTGCTTTCCCAACGCGTGCCGGTTGTCCAGGACGAGCACGACCTCCGGGTGGTTCCAAGGACGAGTGGTCGCCTCCGCCGGACGGACGTAGACGACGCGCTCCCGAGGCCCGTCCAGGTTCTCGCACACCACGAACGATCGCGGTGTCACCGGGAACAGCGCGCGCGCCAGTTCCGCAGGCCCCGCACCAGGCCCGGTCAGCACCGCCACCTTGGGGTGGGCCCGGCACGCGTTCACGGCCTGCCGCAGGTGCCCGCCCCTGGCCGAGACGACCAGTGCGTCCTCCCAGGGCAGCCCCGCTTGGGCGAAAGCCCGCGCCACCAGAGGCGCGGCGGGCACGGTCTCCGGCGCGTGCCCCTCTTCGAGCAGCGTCCGGAGGATGCCGAAGTGGCCGGGATCGCCGTTCACGACGAGGACGACGTCCTGGTCCGACACATCGACGCCTTGCAGCGCGCCCGGGAGATCCTCGGTGGCGACAGTGCGCGCACCGGGCGCCAACGGCAGGCCCTCCAGGAGGCCGGGCTCCCCCATCACGAGGGCTGCGCTCTCCACGGCCTCCCGTGCCGCTTCGCTCAGCGGCGCCCCGTCACGGCCGACGACGGTCAGCATCGCCCACCCGATCGCTCATCCGGAACCATGGCCCACCTACCGGGCCATTCGCCCGTACATGCCGACCATGCGCTCCCCCGCCGCGTCGACCAGCACCACCTGCGCGGCGACGGGGCTCGCCGCCGACCCGGCCGCCTCGGCGGCGAGGCGCTCCAGCTCACCGGCGGTGCGGCGGCACAGCTCCCGGCCGCACGGACCGAGCCGGCCGGCGGCCTCCCACAGCGCGTAGGCGTCCCGGGCCGTCGGAGCCGCGGCCACCTCGGCGGCCAGCCCGGCTCCCCCGTCCATGTCGAGGGTGATCGATTCGAGGACCCCGGCGCCGGCCAAGAAGGCGACCTGCCCGTCCATCCCGGCGACCAGGACGACCTGCGCGAGCCCGTCCTTCACCGCCGCGCGCAGCGCTTCCGTCCCGGCGGGGACGAAGCACGCGTCCGGGAGCCTCGGCAGCATCCGCCGGGCGGCGTCCCGCACGCCGTCCCCGTACATCACGAGCGTCCTGTCCTCAGCGGTCACTGGGCCGTCCTTCCTCGTCCTGGTGGACGAGCCTTCCGGAGGCGCCGCCGGAGCGCCGCCACGGCACGCCGGACGCCGCCGATCCGGGACGCGGATCGGTCGCGACGCGGCTGAAGACGATCATGTCCTGGTGGACCCCGGCGGCGTCGCGTTCGGCTCCTCGCGCGATCCCCTCGCGGGTGTACCCGGCCTTCTCGGCGACGCGGACGGAGGCGTGGTTGGTGACCATCGCCCGCAGTTCGACGCGGAAGAGCCCGCAGTCGCGCAGCGCCCAGTCGGTGACCAGGGAGAGGGCCTCGGTGGCGTGGCCCCGCCCGCGCGCGCCCCGCCGCATCCCGTAGCCGACCTCGCTCGTCAGGTGGTCCCAGCTCACCTTGAACAGCCCGATGGTGCCGAGCAGGCCGCCGGTGTCGCGGTCCGTCGCCGCGAGGTGGATGCCCAGGCCGAAGCGCTGCACCTTGTGGACGCCCTCCCGCAGGAACCAGGCGATGGGCTCGGCCTCCAGCACCCCCGGGAAGTTGGGCGGCAGGAAGTCCTCCCCGGCGCGGATCGCCTCGATCAGCCCGGGAGCGTCGTCGAGGCCGAACGGGCGGAGCACGAGCCGCTCGCCCTCCAGGCGCACGCTCTTGTCGAAGGCGTTCACGCGCGTTCCCTTCCGCAGGCGTCGGCGAACCTGCTCGCGACCCAGGGCGACCCGGCCCAGTGCAGATGAAGGTAGGACGCGACGCAATCGCCCTGCACGAACCCCGCGGGGCCGGACCCGGCCCACTGCCACGCGGCCGTGTCCCCGCAAACCGGTTCGGTGACCGTTCCGTGGAACTCGTGGCCGCGGACGCGTTCGCCCGTGCGGGCGACGACCGAGTCGGCCACCGCCACCGCGGCACGATAACCCAGCGTCAGCCGCGAGGCCATGGCCGCGCGGACACCGTCCAGGACCCCGCACATCGGCGCACCGTCCAGCTCTTGCGCGAGATAGAGGAGGCCGGCGCATTCGGCGTAGATGGGCCGGGACGCCCTGCCGAACGCCGCCATCTGCTCGCGCAGGGATTCGTTGGCCGAAAGCTCCGCCGCGTGCATCTCGGGGAACCCTCCGCCGATGACGACGCCCTTCGTACCCTCGGGGAGCCTCTCGTCGCGCAGCGGGTCGAACCGGACGACCTCGGCTCCGGCGGCGGTGAGGAGTTCCTCGTTCTCCGCGTAGCCGAACGTGAAGGCCGGCCCCCCGGCGACGGCGACGCGCGGCCGTCCGCCCGTCTTCTCGGGGACGGCCTCGGACGGGTTCCACGGCTCGGCCCCCAGCGGCGAGGCGGCGCGGGCCAGGGCGAGCACCGCGTCCAGGTCGCAGGAGGCGGCGACGAGGTCGCCCAGCCGCCGGACGGCCTCCACCGCCTCCGCCCGCCGTTCGGCGGCCGGGACGAGCCCGAGATGGCGGGATGGGGCCGTCACCCCGCCCGTCTCGTGGAGCGCGCCCAGCACCGGGAGGCCCAGCTCCTCGACGGCCTCGCGGCACATGCGCTCGTGCCCGTCCGAGCCGAGCCGGTTGAGGATCACGCCGCCGACCCTGACCGTCCCGAACGAGCGGAACCCGTGGACGAGGGCCGCGACCGACCGTCCCGCCGCCGCAGAAGCATCGACCACCAGCACGACGGGTGCGTCCAGAAGGGTCGCGACGTGCGCGGTGGACGCGTAGTCGCCGCCACCGGCCGCGTCGGACAGCCCCAGACCCGCCGCGCCGTCGTACAGGCCCATGACGCCTTCGACGACGGCGATGTCCGTCCCGGAGGCGCCGTGCAGGAACAGCGGGACGACCATTTCCTCGGACGTCAGCCACGGATCCAGGTTGCGTCCGGGGCGTCCTGTGGCGAGCGCGTGGTAGCCGGGGTCGATGTAGTCCGGACCCACCTTGTGCGGGGAGACCCGCAGGCCGCGACCGGCGAACGCGGCCATCAAGCCCGTCGCCACGGTCGTCTTGCCGCTTCCGGTGGAAGGCGCGGCCACCACGAGACGGGGGACGGTATGCACGTCCGCACAGCATAGGCTGTCACGGTGAGCTACCAGCGCCTGGCTCCGGACGAGCGGCGTGCCCAGATCCTGGACGTCGCGCGCCGGATGTTCACCGAACTCCCCTACGCCGAGGTGTCCACCGCGGCTATCGCCCGCGAGACCGGGGTCCAGCGCGGGCTGATCCACTACTACTTCGGGACGAAGCGGGAGCTCTTCCTCAAGGTCGTCCACGGCCTGACGGCGTCGGCCGCGCTGCAGGTGCCGCCGGTGGACGAGCGGCGGACGCTGCCCGAGGCGGTCGAGCTGTGCGTGAACCTGTTCCTCGACACGGCGGAGCGGAACGCGACGACGTGGTTCGCGGCGCTGGACGCCGAGGGGTTCGGGCAGGACGCGGAGCTGCTGCGGATCGTCAACCGGTTCCGCGACGAGGCCGTCGAGCACATGCTCGCGGTGCTGCGGGTGCCGGAGCCGACCGAGACCCTGCGCGCCGTCCTGCGCACCTATTCGGGGCTGGTGGACGCGGCGACCCGGCAATGGCTCCAGGAGGAGACGCTCGACCGGGAGCAGGTGCACACGCTGCTCTCGCGCTCCCTCCTCACCCTGGTGAGCGATATTGGCCCCGCCCTGGAAAAGGAATCCGCCCGGAAATAAGGACCGGCCGCAGAAATGAGCCGCGCCGTCCGGACCGAGGCACGGCAGGGCTGCCGGGCGGTCCGGCCGGGAAGGCGCGGCAGGGCTAGGAAAGGACCGCGGTGGCGCCGGGAACGGCGAACCAGACGGCCTTGCCGCGGACGGGCGGCCCCAATCGCGACACCGTCCGCCGCATGCCCCATCGCTCCCCGGACAGCTCGCGGACGATGCTGAGCCCGCGTCCGCAGTCGCCGGACGTCCACGAGTAGCCGGGCAGCGCCGCGTCGGCGAGCGCGTCGAAGACGGCGCACCGCACCTCGCCCGCCCCGCCCCCGGCGCCGCCGGCCGAGGGGTCGCCGTCGGCCACGTAGAGCCACAGCTCGTGGGGGCCGTGCTCGCCGGCGTGCTGGTGCGCGTTCGTGGCGAGCTCGCTCACCATGAGCTGCGCGTCGGCGATGGCGTCGCACGGCGCGCCGAGCGAGGCGAGCGCGTTGCGCAGGACGGAGCGGGCGTGCCGCGCGCATCCCGGCCCGCCGGGCAGGGCCCACACCCAGCCCGGCATGGCGCCCGCCGGGGCGCGGGCGTCTCCGGTCGGGTCGGCCGTCGCGTCGGCCATGGTCTGGGGCGTGAGCTCGGCTGGCGTACGCTGCACGGGTTCCTCCCACGGTCTGCGTGCCTGACGCGGCCGGCCTGCTCGTCACGCAGAGTCCGTGGCCGGTCACGGAACAAAGCGTGTCGTGAGAATCTCACAATCGCAAGCGTCTTCACACATTTGCTTCACCCTTTCAGCCGGGTTCGTCATTCGCGTTGTGGCGGGCGCCCGGAGTGGCAAGACTCCACTCCCATGACCTACCGCCCCACCGTTCGTGGCCGCCGCCTGGCGCGGGAGCTCCGCAAGCTCCGCGAGGAGCAGGGCCTGACCCTGCAGGAGGTGGCCGACCGGCTCGACTGGTCGCGAGCCACCGTCTCCCGCCTCGAAACAAGCCAGACCCGCCCGAAGCCAGGCGACATCGCCGACATCCTCGACCTCTACGGCGTGCCGAGCCCCGGCCGCGACGCGCTCATCACCCTCGCCCGGCAGGCCGGGCAGCGCGGCTGGTGGACCGCCTACCAGGACGTCTTCGCCGGCAGCTACGTCGCCCTGGAGGACGAGGCGTCGCACATCCGCACCTGGGACCCCCAGCTCGTGCACGGGCTGCTGCAGACCGAGCCGTACTCCCGGGCCGTGATCACGGCGGGCCGGCTGCTGCCCGCCCAGGAGGACATCGAGCGCCGGATCGCCGCCCGCAAGATCCGGCAGTCCCTGCTCGACCGGGCGGACGCGCCGCGGCTGCAGGTGATCTTCGACGAGGCGGTGCTGCACCGGCCGATCGGCGGCGACGAGGTGATGCGCGGACAACTGGACGCGCTCGCCACCGCCGCGGCGACCCGCCCAACCGTGTCAATACAGGTACTTCCGTATACGGCAAAGGAGCATGCGGGCCTTGACGGACGATTCACCATATTGTCGTATCCCGACCCCGCAGACCCTGATATCGCCTATGTAGAGGGCACCATGGGTGACGTTTACCTTGAGAGTGCAGAGGCAATAGCAAAGCACAGGGATCGCTTCCAGCGGATCGAGGATGCGGCCCTGTCCCCCGAGGATTCCGCGCACCTCATCGCCGAGGCAGCAAGGAGCAGCCCGTGACCAACCTGCAGCGCGAACTCACCGGTGCCCCCTGGCGCACGTCCTCCCACAGCGGGAGCGGCGACCAGTGCGTCGAGGTGGCGCCACTGTCCAGCGAACTTCGCGCGGTGCGCGACTCCAAGGACCCCGCCGGACCGGCGCTGGTGCTGACGCCGGCCGCCTGGCGGAACCTGGTGAGCGCGATCAAGGAGAGTTAGCGGCGACCGGCCGGGGGCCGCGGCGATGCGCCGCGGCCCCCGCCCTTCCGAGAAACTAGAACCTGTTCTAGTATCGCGGTGCGTCGACAACCGGAGGGTGCAACGTGACCGCGGAACTCAAGCTCGGCATCAACGTCGGCTACTGGCAGCGCGAGGTCGACGACCAGACCGAGACGGTGCTGGCCGCCGAGCGGTGCGGCTACGACTCGGTGTTCACCGCCGAGGCGTACGGCTCGGACGCCTTCACCCCGCTGGCCTGGTACGCCGCCCGCACGTCCCGGATCAAGCTCGGCACCGCGGTCGTCCAGCTCTCGGCGCGGACCCCCGCGGCGACCGCGATGCACGCGCTGACGCTGGACGCGCTGTCCGGCGGGCGGCTCATCCTCGGGGTCGGCGCGTCCGGCCCGCAGGTCGTCGAGGGCTGGTACGGGCAGCCGTTCCCGAAGCCGCTGGCCCGCACCCGCGAGTACCTCGACATCGTCCGGCAGGTGTGGCGCCGCGAGGCGCCGGTGACCAGCGAGGGCCCGCACTACCCGCTGCCGTACCCCGGCGGCGCCGGCCTCGGCAAGCCGCTGAAGTCGATCGTCCACCCGTTCCGCCCGGAGATCCCCGTCTACCTGGGCGCCGAGGGCCCGAAGAACGTCGCGCTGTCCACCGAGGTCGCGCAGGGCTGGCTGCCGCTGTTCGTCGACCCGCAGCAGATCGAGCCGGTGTTCGGCGCGTCCCTCGCGAACCGCCCGGACGACTTCGAGATCGCCGCGACCGTCACCACGATCGTCACCGACGACCTCGCGTCCGCGCTGCAGTTCGCCAAGATCCCGCTCGCGTTCTACATCGGCGGGATGGGCGCCCGCGACCGCAACTTCCACCTCGACCTGATCGGCCGGCTCGGCTACGCCGAGGAGGCGGCGCGCGTGCAGGACCTCTTCCTCGGCGGCCGCCGCGACGAGGCGATCCAGGCCGTGCCGGACGAGCTGGCCGACGCGATCTCCCTGCTCGGCCCGATCGGGCGGATCAAGGAGCGGCTCCAGCTGTGGCGCGACAGCCCGGTCACCACCCTGCTCATCGCGGGCGTGCGGGACGAGCCCACGCTGCGCGCGATCAAGGACCTCGCCGACTCCTGACGCGGCGGGCTCCTGAGACCGACTCCACATCATCGCGCGGAATGGAGGTAGGACACCGGGTGCTACACCGAACAGCACCCCTGCGATGAGCAGTCTGGAGATGAGGACATCCGATGTCCGCGCAGCAGGACGCCGCCCGCCTTCTCGTCAGGACCCTGGAGGCGGAAGGCGTCGAGTACGTCTTCGGCATTCCCGGTGAAGAGAACATCCACTTCGTCCACGCGCTGAAAGACTCCCCGATCCGCTACGTCCTCGTCCGGCACGAGCAGGCCGCCGCGTTCATGGCGGAGATCTACGGCCGGCTGACCGGCAGGGCGGGCGTGGCCTCGGCGACGCTCGGCCCCGGCGCGATCAACCTGCAGCTCGGCGTGGCGGACGCCACCACCAACAGCACGCCCGTCGTCGCGATCTCCGCGCAGGTCGGCCTCGACCGCATCTACAAGGAGTCGCACCAGATCGTCGACCTGGTCTCGCTCTTCCGCCCGATCACCAAGTGGTCCGAGCTGGCCCCGACCGCCGAGGCCCTGCCGGAGATGGTGCGCAAGGCGTTCAAGACCGCGCAGACCGAGCGTCCCGGCGCCGTCTACCTGGCGATCCCGGAGGACGTCGAGACCGCGCAGGTCTCCGCCGGGCTGAAGCCGCTGCCGGTCAACGTCGTCCGCCCGCAGGAGCCGTCGCCGTCGCAGATCGCCCGCGCCGCCGACGTCCTCGCCACCGCCCGCCGCCCGATCGTCCTCGCCGGCCACGGCGCGACCCGCGCCGGCGCGGGCACCGCGCTGCGGTACTTCTCCGAGCGGCTCGGCCTGCCGGTCGCGACGACGTTCAACGGCAAGGGCGTCTTCCCGGACGACCACCGGCACGCCCTCGGCGCGGTCGGGTTCATGCGGCACGACTACGTCAACTTCGGGTTCGGCGAGGCGGACGTCCTCATCGCCGTGGGCTACGAGCCCCAGGAGTTCGACCCCGTCAAGATCAACCCGAGCGGCGACAAGAAGATCATCCATATCCACCAGTTCCCGGCCGAGGTCGACGAGAACTACCCGGTCGAGGTCGGCATCCAGGGCGACATCTCGCGCAGCCTGCACACGCTGGCCGACAGCGTCCACCGCCGCTTCGACATCAACGGCACCGGCGAGAAGATCCGCCGGATGCTCCGCGAGGAGCTGGCCCAGGGCGCCGGCGACGACGGCCATCCGCTCTCGCCCCGGCGCATCGTCGCCGACATCCGCGCCGCCATGGGCCGCGACGACATCGTCCTCGCCGACACCGGGGCGGTGAAGATGTGGATGGCGCGCATGTACCCGACGTACGAGCCGAACACGCTGCTGGTCTCCAACGGCCTGTCGTCCATGGGCTTCTCCGTGCCGGGCGCGATCGCCGCCAAGCTCGCCCACCCGGAGCGCAAGGTCCTCGCGGCGACCGGCGACGGCGCGTTCCTGATGAACTCCCAGGAGCTGGAGACCGCGGTCCGCGAGAACATCCCGATCACGGTGCTGATCTGGGACGACTCCGCCTACGGGCTGATCGAGTGGAAGATGGACATGGACCTCGGGGAGAGCTCCAGCATCAAGTTCGGCAACCCGGACTTCGTCCGGTACGCAGAGAGCTTCGGCGCCCGCGGGTACCGGGTGGAGTCCGCGGACGAACTCCTCCCCACCCTCCGCAAGGCGCTGGCCGGGGACGAGGTCTCGGTCATCGCCGTCCCGGTCGACTACTCCCACAACCTGCGGCTGACCGACATGCTGGGCGAGCTGACCGGCCCCTTCTGAGCGCGATCACCGGACGGGCCGAGCACGATTGCCGGACCGGCGACGGGGTAATGCGGCGAAGTGACCAGCCGCAAGGGCTTTGACGCCGTTCCGCCCGCATTGCGCAACACCGCGGCGGTGGCCGCGTGCATCCTGGTCATCGTCGCGGCCCTCGGCGTGCTCATCTACCTCGCGCTGAAGGTCGCGTCCCTGGTGATGGCGGTGATCTCCGCGCTGCTGCTCACCGCGCTGGTGGCGCCGGTCGCCCGGCAGGCGCGGCGGCTGCGGGCGCCCGCCTGGGTCGCCGCGCTCGCCGGGCTGCTCACCGTGATCGTCGCCGTCGGCGGGTCGATCGCGCTGGTCACCAACCAGGTCACCGCCCAGTGGCCGGAGATTCGCGGCAGCCTCTCCCAGGGGCTCCAGCGGGCCCAGACCCAGATCGTGAACACGCTGCCGATCAACGACCGGCAGCTCGACGACGCCGTCAACGGCCTCCTCAGCGCCCTGCGGCGGGGCTCGCCCGACCCGGTCGCCGGCGCGAGCATGGCGACGCGCGTGGCCGCCGCGGTGCTGATCGCGCTGTTCCTGCTGTTCTTCATGCTCAAGGACGGGCGGAGCATGTGGGAATGGGTGCTGCGCCTCGTCCCCGAGCAGCGCCGCGCGAAGGTCGACGTCGCCGGTCTGGCGGGATGGCGGGCGCTCGGGCAGTACGTGCGCGGGATCGTCCTGGTGGCGCTCGCGGACGCCGTCGGCATCGGGCTGGCCCTCGTGCTGATCGGGGTCCCGTTCGCGCTGCCCCTGGCCCTGCTGACGTTCGTCGCCGCGTTCGTCCCGATCATCGGGGCGGTCGTCGCGGGGGCCGCGGCCGTCCTCATCGCGTTCGTCAGCGGCGGGCTGACGGACGCGCTGCTCGTGCTGGCCGCCGTCCTCGCCGTCCAGCAGGCCGAGAGCCACCTGTTGCAGCCGCTGATCATGGGCCGGACGCTGCACCTGCATCCGGTGGTGGTCGTCGTGGCGGTCGCCGCCGGCACGCTGGCCGCGGGCATCGCGGGCGCCGTCGTCGCGGTCCCGCTCGTCGCGGTCGTCTACCGCATCGCGCGCGTGCTCGCCGACGACGACACCGACCCGGAGACCGGGCCGGGCCCGGCGCGCGACCCCGCGCCGGAGACGGCCGGCTCCTAGCCGCGCCGCCCGGTCAGGCGCGGCAGATGATCTCGCCGTGGGTGACCGAGAACCAGCCGTCGTCGGACGCCGCCCACGCCTTCCAGCCTTCGTAGACCTGCTGGAGTTCGTCGCGGGTGGCGTGGCCGCCCGCGACGGCGTGCTCGGCCACCGACGACCTGATCATGCGGCCGCCCCACGACTCGCTCCACCATTCGCGGTCGGCGGGCATGGCGTAGCACCAGGTCGAGGAGGAGGCGGCCACGTCGGTGAATCCGGCGGCGCGGGCCCAGGAGACCAGGCGGCGGCCGGCGTCGGGCTCGCCGCCGTTGCCGCGGGCGACCGCGTAGTAGACCGGCAGCCAGGCGGCCATGCCGGGCGGCTCCGGGTACCAGACCATGGCGCCGAAGTCGGCGTCGCGCGCGGCGACGAGGCCGCCGGGGCGGGTGACCCGGCGCATCTCGCGGAGGGCGCCGACCGGGTCCGCGACGTGCTGCAGGACCTGGTGGGCGTGGACGATGTCGAACGTGCCGTCCGCGTAGTCCAGGGCGTGGACGTCGGCGACGGCGAACTCGACGTTGCCCGACCCGGCGGTGTTCGCGCGGGCCTCTTCGAGGACGGTCTCCGCGGAGTCTGCGGCGACGACCCTGCCCGGGGCCACGCGTTCGGCGAGGCCGGCGGTGATCGTGCCCGGACCGCAGCCGACGTCCAGGACCGAGAGCCCCGGGCGCAGGTGCCCGGCCAGGTAGGCGGCGGAGTTCTCGACCGTCCGCCACTTGTGGGCGCTCAGCACGCTCGCGTGGTGGCCGTGGGTATAGGCCGGGGCCATCGCAATCACCTCTCTCCGGTGCCCGCACCCTACGCCCACTTCTCACATGATGGGAAATCTGTATCGATATATGAGACACCCGGGGCAAGAGAAAAGGGACCGAGAGCCGCTCGGTCCCTTTTCTCGTCGTCTTCCTCGTCGCCGGTCAGGCCGCCACGGCGACGCGGGCGGGCTCGGGCCGGGCGGCCGGGGCCGGCCGCACGGGCAGTGCCTCGACCGGGGCCAGCGCGGGCGAGGTCTCGGCGTAGGCGTTCAGCGTCGCTTGCGAGAGTTCGGTGAGCCACGGCTCAACGACGGTCCGCTCGGCGGGCCCGTGAAGCCGCGGGTGGGAAAGATGGAACGTGTCGGTCGCTGCCACTGCCAACACCCCTTCCAAGCCGGTGAGCCGCGCCGGTGCGAACCACCGAGAGTCACATACCCCTAGGTACGTCATTACAAGCCACTCGGTTCGACTCCTGTTCCCAGGTGTCGCCCGAATCACAAGGTCAACAGTACGGAGCACCTCTGACATTCTCGAACCTTTATTCGACCGCCCGGCCCGCCGCAGCCGCCCGGCGGATACACAGAACGTGAACAGGCCGGACGAATCGGTCGATCGGCCCTACGCTGCTTGAGCGTGAGCGACAAGGGAGCGGGACTCGACCGCATCCACCGGGCGGGCGGCTGCTTCGCGCGCATCGCGTACGGCGGGTTCGCCTCTCTGTATCTGCTGGGGTGCCTGTTCTCCATCTACCGCGACCTCGCCTCGGTGTGGGTGGTCGCCGTCGCCGCGGTGGCGAACATCGCGGTGGTCTCCCGGCGCCGCTTCACCGCGTGGACGATCGCCGCCGGGGTCCTGTCGCTGCTGAGCACCGCCTACCTCGGGGCCGCGTCCAGGCCCGAGTTCCTCGCGGGCGTGCTGGCGGAGATCGGCGCGCTGCTGATCCTCACCGCGCGGACGGCCTGGCGGGCCGAGCGGCCGCGGCTCGTCCCGATGACGGTGCTGCTCGGCGCGGCGATCCTCGCGTGCCCGCTGCGCTGGTCGGTGGTCGCCGCGGCGGCGTTCACCGCGCCGCTCGGCATCGCCCTCGCGGTCTTCCTCGGCGTCGGGCTCTACCTGCGGGCACTGGACGCGCGGCGGGCCCGGGCGCTGGCGGCGGCGCGCCGGGACGAGCGGCTCGAACTGGCCCGCGACCTGCACGACTTCGTCGCCCACCACGTGACGGGCATCGTCGTCCAGGCGCAGGCGGCGCGGTTCGCGGCGCAGTCGGGGTCGGCGCAGTCGCCCGAGCAGCTCGACCGGATGTTCGGCGGGATCGAGACGGCCGGCACGGAGGCGCTCACGTCGATGCGCCGCATGGTCGGCCTGCTCAGGGACGCCCAGAACGCCGGCGCGCGGGACGGCGAGGCCCGCCCGGCCGCGCTCGCCGCGGACACCGGCGCCGCCCCCGGCGCCGGCGCCGGCGCCGGCGCCGAGCGGCATCCGGTCGGCGACCTCACGCGGCTCCGCGACCTCGTCGCCGGGTTCACCCATCCGCCCGCCGCGCTCACCCTCGCGCCGGACCTCGGGACGCTGCCGCCCGAGGTGGCGGCCTCGGCGCACCGCATCGTGCAGGAGGCGCTGACCAACGTCCGCAAGCACGCCGCCGACGCGGCGGCCGTGCGGGTCACGCTCGCGCGGGCGAACGGCGCGGTCGAGGTCGCGGTGCGCGACGACGGCGGCGGCCGGGGCCGCCGCCTGCCCTCCGGCGGGTTCGGGCTGACCGGCCTCGCGGAACGGGTCGGCGCGCTCGGCGGGCGGCTGCACGCGGGACCGCGTCCCGAGGGCGGCTGGGAGGTCGTCGCCGTCCTACCCGCCGGGGACGCGAAGCCGTAATGCTGCCAGAATTCACCACATGAGGGCGGGGCCGGGCGCCCGGCCCGCAGTCCGGCGGCGGACGGGGTAGACCGCCCAGGGGAAGGCCGGGTCGGGGACGGCCGCGCGGGGGAAGGACGAGGCACTGGCACCGGAAGCGCTGAACGGCCTGCCCGCGGCGGTGTCGGCCCTGTGGCTGCTGTGCTTCGCCGGATGGGCCGCCGTCCTCGCGGCCCTGCGCCGCGGCGTCCGCGGGCCGGCCCGCGGCCCGGTGCTCTTCGCGCACACCGCGACGCCCGCGGGCGTCGTCCTGCTGTTCTCGCTGATCGGCTTCGGGTCCCTGTACGCGACGATCCTGCTGACCGCGGAATGGTGGGCGCTGCTGCTCGTGACCGGTCTCCGCCCCGAGAGACTTCTGTCCACCGGGGGCCTCGGCCGCCTCGCCGCATGGGCCACCGTCACCGGCGCCGCGACGCTCGCCACCACGCGGTTCGTGTTCCAGATCTGAAGAAAACCGCCGGTGAACGCGAACCCGCGTTGGGCCGTGCAAGTCAAAGGTACGTAGTATCCGGTACAGCGAAGCGCAAAGCCGTCGGAGGTGAACCATGCCGTGTGCGCTGTGCGGCGACATCATCCCGACCGAGGTCGTCCGCTGCCCCGCGTGCGGCGCGTGGGCACGGCGCCGCGACTTCCGGGCGGTCGGCGTCGCCGTGTTCATGCTCCTCGGATTCAACGCGTTCGTCGCGCTCGGCTCCGGGCTCAGCCTGCTCCGGTTCTCCGAACCGCTCCGCGCCGCCACGCACGGCACCTATGACGCGGCGACCACGGAGCGGGCCCTCGCCCCCTACACCGAGCTGTTCACGATCAGCGCCATCATGGCCGGCGTCACCGGCATCCTGTATCTGACCTGGCTGTGGCGCGCCTTCGCGCAGTCGCCCGGGCCGCACCAGTACCACCGGGCCTGGGTGCTGCTCGGCTGGTTCACCCCGGTCGTCAACCTGTGGCTCCCCGCCCGGACGGTCTACGAGGTGTGGGTGAACAGCGGCCGGTACCGGACGGCCCAGCGCCAGGCCGTCGGCGCGGTCGTCGCCGCCTGGTGGGCCTGCCTTCTCCTCGGCGTCCTGCTCGCCTACGCGTTCGCGCACGGCAGCGTGGACACGCTCTCCGACGCCCGCTTCGACGTCCACGTCGGCGTCGCGGCCGCCGCGTGCCAGTCCCTCGCCGCGTCCCTCTGCATGGCGGCCGTCTTCCAGATCACCAGGCTGCAGACCGCCCCGGGAGAGCTGGCGCAGGCCCGGGAGAGCTAGCGCGGGGCGGGGCCCGAGCTCCCCTGGCTGGTGTGCCAGAGGGCGCCTCGCGGCGGGCGTCCCGAGACCGGTCCGGCGTGGCCGATGTCCGAGTACGGCGACATCGCGAAGCCCGTCGGCTGCACGATGCGGCTGCCGACGGGACGTCCCGGCGGTGCCGGTGCGGCCAGCGCGGCGCGGACGGCCTCCCGCCCTCCCCGGCGCCACTCCCCGTACAGGGCGTTCAGGTCCCAGCAGGCGTGCGCGGTGATCGAGACGGCCCGCGCCCCGGAGCGGCGGAGCCGGCCCCGGACGACGAGCAGCCACGAGCCGAAGACGGTGGCGGCGCACCTGTCCTGCACCGACTCGAAGAACGCGAGGTCGACGGGGCCGGTCGCGTCGTCCAGCGTGGCGAAGATGACGCGCTGCCCCGACCGGACCGCCGGGGTCTGCGTGGCGACCTTGACGCCGGCGACCAGGACCTCGGACCCGTCGGGGCGTCCCGGCAGGTCGCCGGCGCGGACCGCGCCCAGGTCGGCGAGCAGCCCGGCGTAGAAGGTCATGACGTGGCGGCTGACGTCCATGCCGAGGATGTCGAGTTCCGCCTCGACCACCTCGGCGGGCGTCATCGGCGGCAGTTCGCCCGCGGGGACGCCGGCGGCGAGTTCGAGTTCGAGGGGGCTCTCCCCGTCCCCGCCGCCGATGGGTATCTGGCCTTCGACGATGGGTGCGCGGCCGGTGGCGCGGTCCAGCGCTCCCACGCGGCAGAGCAGGTCGCGGCGGGCCACCTGCTCCGGTGCGTAGACGCCGTCGAAGGCTCCGGCCAGGGCGAGGCGCTCGGCGGTCGGGCGGGAGACCTTGGCGCGGCGCCAGAAGTCGGTCAGCGACGTGTAGGGGCGCGCGGCGACGATCGCGGCCACCTCCGCGTCCCGGATGCCCTTGACCTCGCTCAGCGCGACGCGGATCCCGGCCCGGCCGCTCCCCGGGACGGGCTCGACGTGCCAGTCGGCGCCGGACCGGTTGACGTCCAGCGGCAGGATCGGGACCCCGAAATGCCGCGCGTCATCCAGGATGACCCGCTTGGGGTACATGCCGGGGTCGTGGGTCAGGACGCCGGCGTAGAACGCGGCCGTGTGGTGCCGTTTCAGCCAGGCGGACTGGTAGGTCGGCAGCGCGAACGACGCGGCGTGCGCCTTGCAGAACCCGAAGGCGCCGAACGCGGTCAGCGTCCGCCAGACCCGCTCGACGACCGGCTCGCCGTACCCCTTGGCCAGGGCCCGCTCCCGGAGCCAGGCGCCGATCACCTCCTGGCCGCGCGCGTCGTTCAGGCTCCGCCGCGCCGCCTCCGCCGTCGAGAGGCCGCAGCCGGTCATCACGTCGATGACGCGCAGCACCTGCTCGTGGAAGACGACCACGCCGAGGCTCTCCCGCAGCGCCGGCTCCAGGTCGGGGTGCGGGTACTCGGGCTCCCTGGTCCCGGCGCGCGACTCCAGGAACGGCGTCACCATGTCGGAGTTGACCGGGCCGGGCCGGAACAGCGAGATGTCGATGACCAGGTCGTCCAGGTCGCGCGGCTGGAGCCTGCCGATCAGGTCCCGCTGGCCGGGCGACTCGATCTGGAAGCAGCCGAGCGTGCGGGACGTGCGGATCAGCCGGTAGGTCGCGGGATCGTCGCGCGGGACGTCCTCCAGCGCGATCCGCTCCCCGGTCGTACGTGCCACCTCCGCCACCGCGTGCGCCATCGCCGACTGCATCCGCACGCCGATGACGTCGAGCTTGAGCAGGCCCATCGCCTCGACGTCGTCCTTGTCGAACTGGCTCATCGGGAACCCGGCGGCGGCCCGCTCGACCGGCGTCCGGTCCAGCAGCGTCGGGTTCGACAGCAGCACGCCGCACGGGTGCATGGCGATGTGGCGGGGCAGGCCGTCCAGCCGCTCGGCGATCCGGAACAGGACCTCCAGGCGCCCCGCCGCCAGGTTGCTCTGCCGCAGCTCGGGCAGGTCGTGCAGCGCCGTCCGGATCTGGCTCGCCCGGATCTGCGGGAACGCCTTGGCGATCGCGTCGATCTCCAGGGGCGGCAGGCCGACGGCGTTGCCGACGTCGCGGATGGCGCTGCGCGCCCGGTAGGTCTCCATCATCGACACGCAGGCCGTGCCCTCCCCGCCGAAGCGGTCGAACAGCGCCTCGTACGCCTCCAGGCGGCGGGCCGACTCCACGTCGAGGTCGATGTCGGGCAGCCCCTCGCGGCTGTCGGCGAGGAACCGCTCCATGAGCAGGTCGTGCCGCAGCGGGTCGAGGTCGCCGATGCCGAGCAGGTAGTTGACCAGGCTGCCGGCGCCCGAGCCGCGGACGGCGCACCGGATGCCGCGCGCCCTGATCAGCGCGGCGGCGTCGGCGACCGTGATGAAGTAGGGGGCGAGCCCCTTGCGGGCGATCACGCCGAGCTCGTCCTCCAGCCGGGCGGCGGCCCGCCACGACGTGCCGAGCCCGCGGCGGGTCAGCCCGGCCGCGCAGCGCGCGACGAGCCGCGCGTGCGCGTCGCCCGCGACGGCCGGCAGGTGGACGTCGTTCATGCCGAGGTCGCCGTTCGGGTCGAGGACGCAGCGTTCCGACAGCCGCCGGGTGTCGGCGAGCAGCGCGTCCGCCTCGTCCGGGCCGCAGCTCAGTTCCGCGACCCGCCGCATCTCGGGGACCGACTTCAGGTAGGCGTGGCCGGTCCGGTCGTCCAGGTTCCGCCGGTTCAGCGGGGCGAGGCGGCGCGCCGCGTCCAGCACCTGCGCGACCGGGTGGTCGGCCGGCTCCGCGTACCGGACGGCGTTGCCCAGCACGGCGGGGATCCCGGCCTCGCGGGCGAGCGCGAGCATCCGGGCGGCGCGGGGCCCGTCCCCCTTGCCGAGGTGGTCGACGATCTCGATGACGGTCTCGGCGGTCGCGCGCCACGCGGCCAGGAGCCGCGCCGCCTCGCCGGGCCGCCGCTCGGCGACGGCCCTGCCGACGTCCGACCAGGGCCCGAGCAGGACGATGAGGCCCTCCGCGTGCGCACCGACCAGTTCGCGCGTCACGGCGGGCTTCCCGCGCTCGCCCGCCGCGTGCGCCGCCGTCACCAGGCGGCAGAGCGACCGCCAGCCCGCCCGGCCCTCGGCGAGCACGACGATCCGCTCCGCACCCGCGGTGGCCGTGCGCGGGGCGGCCGCCCCGGTCACCAGGTCCGCGGGCGGGGACGCGACGCCGAGGTCGGCGCCGACGACGGCGCCGATCCCCGCGTCGCCGCAGGACCGGACGTGCCGGACCGCGCCGTACAGGCCGTCGCGGTCGGTCAGCGCGAGCGTCTCCAGGCCGAGGTCCGCGGCACGCCGCACCAGGGCGGCGGGCGGCGCCACCCCGTACCGGAGCGAATAGCCCGAGGCGACATGAACGTGCACGTCAATCCCATACCCGGGATAGCAGCCAGCTGTCGGCGGCCACGTCATAACGCAGCTCGTAGACGCCGATCTCCCGGTCCGGGGTCGCCTCGACCCGCCAGAACTCCCGCTCGCCGGTGGCCTCGCCGTCGGGCTGCTGCTCCCGCCACCAGTCACGGGTCGTGACCCAGTGCTCCAGCACCCGCCGGACGGTGTAGAGCCGGCCACGCCAGACGAACCGGGCCGGACGCCCGTCACTCACCCAGACGTCCACCGGGTCGCCGAAAACGCGAGTCATCTGCCTCCCCCTCGTGCGCGCCGCACGGGGGAAGTGCATGCGGGTGTTCGAACAAACGTTCGGACCCGAGTCTAGAGACATCGCCCGCCGAAGGGCAAGGCGGGGGCCTGCCGGGGGCTATCCAAGCAGACGGGTCAGACGTTCTGCGACGACCGCGGCCTCGGCCACGGCGGCCATGCCGCCACCTGGCCAAAGGTAGTACCAGCCGTCCCCGCAGAGGGTGGCGACGACCATGGCCTGCCGCCGCGTCCGCGGGCCGGTCACGCTCAGCAGGGACTCGTCGGGACCGGCGAGACGCCAGGAAAGGCCCCGCGCCTCCACCTCCCGCGCGAGGACCGCGAGGTGACGCCGGCGCACCTCGGCGATCTCCCGCCCACCGACTACAGACACAACAGCCGCCTCACCATGGTCCGGATCGCCGGAAACCACCATGGGCGATCATCCGGCGACGATTGGTGACCGGCTCCCAGCATGACCCGATCCCGGGGGCCGCGCAGGGGAAATACCGAGAGTGGGACGCCTGTTTCGCGATACCGCGGGGATGGTCCTGGAACGGGCCGGCGACTCGCCGCGCCCACCTGCGCCATTCGCGTGCGGGCCCTTCCGGGGCGTGGAACCCGGCGCCCATCCGGAGGGTCCGTCCGTGATAAAAGCCACCTGTGAGCCGGGTGCCCCAGCGCCCGTGCCAAGCGGACCGAAGGAGCGAGCCGATGAGCGCCGTCCCCGCCGGCGACCCGTCAGGCCCCGTGCACGACCGTCCTCCCGCGCCGCCGCGCGCCCTGGCCGGACTGCGCGAGCGCAAGAAGCAGCGGACCAGGACGGCGCTCGTCGACGCGGCGCTGGACCTGTTCCTCTCGCAGGGCTACGAGGCGACCACGATCGACGAGATCGTCGCTGCCGTGGAGGTGTCGCAGCGGACGTTCTTCCGCTACTTCGCCACCAAGGAGGACGTCGTGACGAGCTTCCTCGCCGACCACGACGAGATCCTGACGGAGGCGCTGGCCGCGCGCCCGCCCGGGGAGCGCCCGTTCACCGCGCTGCTGGAGTCGCTGCGCGCGATGCTCCGGACGATCTCCGAGGGCGACCCGGCGGACGGCGCCCGGTTCCGCCGCGTCCGGCAGGTGATCGAGGCGACGCCGTCGCTGATGGCGGCGCAGATCGCGCGGCACTCGGCGTCCTCGGAGGCGCTGGCCGCCGAGATCGCGCGGCGCGAGGACGTCGACCCGGAGCACGACCTGCGGCCGCGGATCGTCGTCGCGTTCTTCCTGAGCGCGGTCAAGGTCGCGTTCGAGGACTGCGCGCGCCGCGACATCTGGGACGCCGGGACGGTCGCGGCCCGCGTGGACGAGGCCGTCGCGGTGGTCGCCCGCACGATGCGCGACTGGGTCTGACCGGCGGGTCACCGGCGAGTCGCCGGCGGGGCTCGCGTCCGTAGTGGAATAGCCCGCGAGGGCACCGGGTTCCCCGGGGCAGTGGCATCCGACCGGCAGGAGCAGGAGAACGACATGCGCGCGATCGTCATCACCGAGAACGGCGGCCCCGAGGTCCTGGTGGCCGGGGAGCGTCCCGTCCCGGAGCCGGGCCCCGGGGAGGTGCTGATCGACATCGCGGCGGCGGGCGTCAACTTCATCGACGTGTACTTCCGGACGGGCGCGTACCGGCAGGAGCTCCCGTACATCCCGGGCGTCGAGGCGGCGGGGACGGTCGCGGCGGTCGGCGACGGCGTCACGGAGTTCTCCGCCGGTGACCGCGTGGCCTGGGCCAACGTCCAGGGCGCCTACGCGGAGCAGGCGGCGGTTCCGGCGAACCGGGTCGTCCCCGTCCCGGACGGGGTCACGCTGGAGGACGCGGCGGCATCGCTGCTCCAGGGCATGACCGCGCACTACCTGACGCGCTCGACGTACCCGATCCAGGAGGGCGACACCGTCCTCGTGCACGCGGCGGCGGGCGGGATGGGCCTGCTGCTCACCCAGGCGGCCAAGGCCCTCGGCGCACGGGTCATCGGAACGGCCTCCACCCCGGAGAAGGAGAAGCTGGCCAAGGACGCGGGCGCCGACGTCACGATGGGCTACGACGGCTTCCCCGAGAAGGTGCGCGAGCTGACCGGCGGCGAGGGCGTCGCGGCCGTGTACGACGGCGTCGGCGCGCCCACGTTCGACGGGAGCCTGGCGAGCCTGCGCCGGCGCGGCGTCCTCGCGCTCTACGGCGCGGCCGGCGGGCCGGTGCCGCCGTTCGACCCGCAGCGCCTCAACGCGGCCGGTTCGGTGTACCTCGCGCGCCCGTCGCTCGCCCACTTCACCGAGGTCCGCGAGGAGCTGCTGGAGCGCGCCGCCGACGTCTACGGGTGGGTCGAATCGGGCGCGCTGCGGGTCCATGTCGGGCAGCGCCACGACCTCGCCGAGGCCGCCACCGCGCACGCCGACCTCGAGGCGAGGCGCAGCACGGGCAAGCTCCTGCTCCTTCCCTGACGGGCGCTCCGGCGTCCCGCGGCTCCCTTAGGGTGGTCGTGAGGAGCCGATCAGCCGAGGAGCGCCGCCCCCCATGACGACGACCGCCGCCGGACCGCTGGAGCAGGACGAACCCCGGGTCCTCGGGCCGTACCGCCTGCTCGGACGACTGGGCCGCGGCGGCATGGGCACCGTCTACCTCGGCGCCGAGCCGGACGGGCGCCGCGTCGCGGTGAAGGTCGTCAACCGCGAGCTGGCCGGGGAGCCGGCGTTCCTCGCGCGGTTCCGCCGGGAGGTCACCGCCGCGCGGCGCGTCCACCGGTTCTGCACCGCGCCCGTCCTGGACGCCGAACTCGACCAGGACCCGCCCTACATCGTCACCGAGTACATCGACGGGCCGAGCCTGGAGAAGGCCGTCCGGGGCAAGGGGCCGCTGGCAGCCTCCGACCTGGAGGGCCTCGCGGTCGGGGTCGCCACCGCGCTCGCCGCGATCCACGGCGCCGGGATCGTCCACCGCGACCTCAAGCCCGCGAACGTCCTGCTGTCGCCGACCGGCCCCCGCGTCATCGACTTCGGCATCGCCCGCGCCCTCGACACCCCCGGCGGCCCGACCCGCACCGGCCAGTTCGTCGGAACCCCGTCCTACATCGCGCCCGAGGTACTGCGAGGCGAGGCGGTCGAGCAGGCGTCGGACGTGTTCTCGTGGGGCTGCGTCGTCGCCTACGCCGGGACGGGCCGCCCCCCGTTCCAGGGCACGACGGTCGCGGAGACGTTCCACCTCATCACCACCGAGGAGCCGGACCTCGCCGGCATCCACCCGCGGCTGCGCGACATCGTCGCCGCCGCGCTCGACAAGGACCCGCGGGCCAGGCCCACGGCGCGGCAGCTCCTCACCCGGCTCGTCGGGCAGGAGAAGGCCGACCCGGAGCGGGCCGCGGAGACGATCTCGGCGACCTGGCGGGGGCCGGACCCGGCCACCGAGACCGGGGCCGAGCCCGCGCCGAACGGCGCGGGCCCCGCGTCGGGGGGCGCGGCGACGGACGTCCCGCGGCCGAGGCCCGCCGCCGAGACCGCGTCCAAGGCCGCGTCCCAGGCGGGATCCAAAGCGGCGTCGCCCGAGACCGCATCCGCCGAGGCCCCGGCCGCCGCGTCTCCTGCCTCGTCCGAGCCCGTGAAGCGGGGCCCGGACGACGGCGAGCAGACCGTCGTGGTCGACCTCCCCTTCCCCGCGACGTGGCAGGGGCCGCGCCGCTGGCTGACCCTCCTCCGGGGCCTGCTGGTGATCCCGCACCTCGTCGTGATGCTGCTCATGTACACGGCGCTGGTGATCGTGATGCTGCTCAGCTGGTTCGTCATCCCGTTCACCGGCCGCTACCCCCGCCCGCTGTACGGTCTCATCGTCGGCTGCCAGCGCTGGTCCGGGCGGGTCGTGGCGTACGCGTTCGGCCTCACCGGCGAGAAGCTCCCGCCGTTCCGGACCCTGCCCAAGGCGCGCCGGATCCGCTGACCGTCCGACCCTCGCGAACCCCCCGGGGCCGCTAGGGTTCTACGCGAAACAGACACCGATTCCAGTTCAGGACCACGATGACCACGCACGCAGGAGAGAACGGCGAGGCCCTGCGCCCGGACGACCCCGGGAGGCTCGGCCCCTACCGGCTGGTCGGCCGGCTCGGCCGCGGCGGCATGGGCACGGTCTACCTGGGCGAGGACAGCGCCGGACGCCGCGTCGCCGTCAAGGTGATCAACAGGGAGCTGGCCGGGGAGGGCCCCTTCCGGGAGCGCTTCCGCCGCGAGGTGACCGCGGCGCGGCAGGTCCGCCGGTTCTGCACCGCGCCGGTCATGGACGCCGAACTGGACACCGACCCCCTGTACGTCGTCACCGAGTACATCGAGGGCCCGAGCCTTGAGAGCGCCGTCGCCGAGCGCGGCCCGCTGCCCGGGTCCGACCTGGAGGGCCTCGCGGTCGGGGTCGCGACCGCGCTCGCCGCCATCCACGGCGCCGGGATCGTCCACCGCGACCTCAAGCCCGCGAACGTCCTGCTGTCGTCCACCGGGCCCCGCGTCATCGACTTCGGCATCGCCCGCGCCCTCGACGCCACCGACGGCCCGACCCGCACCGGCCAGTTCGTCGGAACCCCGAACTACCTGCCGCCCGAGCTGCTGCGCGGCGAGCAGGTGACGCCCGCGTCCGACGTGTTCTCGTGGGGCTGCGTCGTCGCCTACGCCGGGACGGGCAGGGCGCCGTTCGCGGGCAACACCGTCCCGGAGATCTTCTACCGGGTCGTGCACGACGAGCCGAAGCTGGACGGGCTGGACCCGGGCCTGCGCGACGTCGTCGCCGCCGCGCTCGACAAGGACCCGCGCAAGCGCCCGTCCGTCCAGGACCTGCTCGGACGGCTCGTCGGCAACGGCACGACCGACCCGGCGACGCTCGCCGAGACGGTCCAGGCGGGCTGGCACGGGCCGCAGCCCGGCCCGACCGCGCAGCAGACCGCGCATCAGCAGACCGGGCATCAGCAGACCGGGCACGCCGCCTACCCGCCCCCGGTCGCCGGCGCCGACACCACGCGCCGCGACGCCGCCGCTCCCCCGCCGGGCGGCCCCCGGCCCGGCTCCGGCGGCGCGTCCGGCCTGCCCCGCCGCCCGATGCTCATCGGCGCCGCGACCGTCGCCGCCGTCGCCGCCGTGCTCGCCGTCGCCGCCTTCGTCGTGCTCCGCCCGAGCGGCCCGCCCGACGACCTCGCCCCGGCGTTCAGCGACGACTTCTCCAACGACAACTCCGGCTGGCAGAGCTTCAGCGACGACTACGGCTACCGCAACGGCAAGTACTTCATGCGGACGAACAACGTCAACGGGAACGTCATCAGGTGGGTGCCCAAGGACGACGTGAAGTCCTTCCCCGACCCGCTCCTGGCGACCGTGACGGCCGACGTCACCGAGGGGTCCGCCGACGCGCGGTACGGCCTGATGTGCCGCGGCAACGAGGACGGCGCCCGCCGGTACGAGTTCCTCATCCGCAACGACGGCAAGGGCGCGGTGCTCCGCAAGCTCGACGGGGACAGGGGCAGCAGGGAGCTCGTCGCCCCCGACTCGGTGCCCGGGTTCTCCGGGGAGAGCACGAACAAGCTCCAGATCGCATGCGAGGGCCAGGACGACGGCGGCGCGGTCAGGCTGCGGCTCTGGGTGAACGGCGAGCGGGTCATCGACACGACGGACACCGACCAGCCGCTCCCGAACGGCTGGGTCGGGCTGATCGCCCAGCGGGGCGGGAACGAGGCCCAGTTGGCCAACGTCGAGTTCGACGACTTCGACATGTCGAAGATCCTCGGCTGACCGGGCCTCCCGGCGGCCCGGGGCCGCTCAGCCCGCGGGCTTCTCCGCCGGGAGGTAGCCGTTCGTCCAGCGGGTCAGCTCCTCGAAGACCCGCGTCCTGGCGGGCTCGGCCGACAGCACGAGGTCGTGCAGGCCGCCCTCGATCCGGACGAGCGTGACATGCCGCCCGATCCGCGGCGCCCACCGCGCCATGTGCTCGACGTCCAGGACGGCGTCGGCGCCCGTCACGTCCAGCACCTTGCGGGTCGGCCGGATGCTGCGCGTCGACGCCATGACCAGGACCGGCACGTCCACGTCGAGGCCCTTGTGCAGGCGCAGCTGCCCGCGGCGCACGGCCGCCAGCCACGCCGCCCGCACCGGGAACCCGAGGATCGGCTTCCACGCCAGGTCGAAGTCCCACTCGCCCTCGTGGTCGCGGTGGATGCTCCGCGGGTACCGGTCGGACACGCCCGCCGGCAGCTTCGCCTTCGGGAACCGGGAGCGCAGCGCCCGCGCGAGGGCGGCGCCCGTTTTGCGCATCACCAGCGGCTCGGCGATGTCGAGGAACGGGCTGTTCAGGAACACTCCGTCGACCAGCCCCGTGCCCTGCGCCCGGTCGGCGTAGAGCGCGGCGATCAGGCCGCCGGTCGAGTGGCCGTTCAGCAGCAGCGTGCCGTGCCCGTCCACCTCCCGGACGATCCGGACCGCCTCGTCGATCTCCGGGAAGTAGTCCGAAAGGCTCTCGACATAGTTCGGGGTCTGGTGCGGGCGCAGCGACCGCCCGTACTTGCGCAGGTCGAGCGCGTAGAAGTCGAAACCTAGGTCCACGTAGAAGTCGGCCAGGTGCCGCTGGAAGAAGTAGTCGACGAAGCCGTGCAGGTACAGCACCGCCCGGCGGGAGCCCGACCCGGCGTCGCGCCGCCGCACCAGCGTAGCGACGACCTCGCCCTCGGCGTCGCGTCCCATCGGCAGCTCGATCGCCTCGTAGCCGGGGCCGAGCACGTCCGCCGTCACTTCCACGCTTCCTCCCGAACCAGCCCGCCGATTCCAGCATCTAAGCGTATGGGCGGGACACCGGGCCGCGCGGGAACGTGCGCGCTTTGTTCCGGCGGCGGAAGATGTGCGGAAGAAGAGAAGACACTGCGGCACAGGGAGACTCCCATGCAGGCCCCGCTTCGTGACCGAGACCCGCGGCGGCTCGGCCCCTACCGGCTGCTCGGACGACTCGGCCGCGGCGGCATGGGCACGGTCTTCCTCGGCGAGGACGGCTCCGGGCGCCAGGTCGCGGTCAAGGTCATCAACGCGGAGCTGGCCGACGACGAGGCGTTCCACGAGCGGTTCCGCAGCGAGGTGACGGCGGCGCGGCAGGTCCGCCGGTTCTGCACCGCCGCGGTGCTGGACGCCCGGCTGGACGGCGAGCCGCTGTACGTCGTCACCGAGTACGTCGCGGGCCCGCCGCTGGAGACGGCCGTCCGGGAGAACGGGCCGCTGCGCGGCGGCGACCTGGAGGCCCTCGCGGTCAACATCGCGACCGCGCTGAGCGCGATCCACGGCGCCGGGATCGTGCACCGCGACCTCAAGCCGTCCAACGTGCTGCTGTCCCCGACCGGCCCCCGCGTCATCGACTTCGGCATCGCCCGCGCCCTGGACGCCTCCGACGGCCCCACCCGCACCGGCCAGTTCATCGGCACGCCCGCCTACATGGCGCCCGAACTCATGCACGGCCGGGAGATCACGCCCGCCGCGGACGTGTTCTCCTGGGGCTGCGTCGTCGCGTACGCGGGCACGGGCCGCGCCCCGTTCGGCGGCGGGACGCTCCCGGAGATCATCAACCGGGTGACCGGCGGCGAGGCCGACCTGGACGGCCTCGACCCGGCGCTGCGCGAACTCGTCGCCCGCTCGCTGGCGAAGGACCCGGCGGAACGCCCCGCGGTGAAGCAGCTGATCCAGACGCTGACCGGCGAGGAGGAGCCGCCCGCGACTCCGCCGCCGGTCGCGCTCCCGGCACCCGCCGAACCGGCCGCCGAGGCCGCGGCGTCCCCCGCCGAACCACCGGCCGAGCCACCGGCCGAGCCACCGGCCGAGTCCCCGGCGACCGAGCCGGCGGCGGCCGCGGTCGGGTCGAGCCCGCTGCCGCCGGCCGGGCCGCCGCCGAACGTGCCGCCGTCCCCGCCGCGCACCACCGTGGACTCCGTCCCGGAGACCCACCCGGTGGGCGCGCCACCGCCGGCCGTGCCCCCGAAGCGGCCGAGTCCGGCGGCGCGGAGCCCGCGGCCGCGCCGCGCCCTGGTCGTCCTCGCCGCGGGGGTCGTCGGCGCGTCCGCCCTGTTCGGCGTGCTCAGCCTGAACCCCGACGACAAGAACCCCGGAAAGGACCCCGGAAGCGCGCCCGGCGCGGCGGCCGTCGCGGACGGCGGCGGCGCGGAGCCCCCGGAGGTCGACGAGAAGGTCTTCGACGACAACTTCAGCGACGAGAGCTCGGGCTGGGAGACGACAGCCGTACCGACCTGGGAAGCGTCCTACCGCGACCGCAAGTACGAGATCCACGTCCTGCCCACGACCAACTCGACCGTCGTCAACGCGCCCGTGGAGAACGTCCCCGACTCGCAGCTCATGGAGGTGAAGGTCGACCACACGGCGGGCGAGGGCGGTGAGGCGGGCGTCTTCTGCCACGGGCAGGGCGACGGCTTCGCGTTCCTGCTCCGCGACGACGGCCGGGCCCGCATCGCCAAGCTGGACGGCCTCACGCTGACGGACCTGGCGACCGGCACCGCCACCGACCTGCGCGACAATGACGACAGGATCCAGGCCTCCTGCGTCGAGGACGGGTCGCGCCTGACCCTCGGCATGTGGGTCAACGGCGAGCACGTCGCGAGCGCCGCCGCCGAGGCCCCGGACGACGACCCGGAACCGAGCGGGCTGATCGTGTACCGCCCCGAGGGCACCACCGGCAACCCGGAGGCGACGTTCGACAACTTCTCCCTCTGCTCCGTCTAGCCCGGCTAATCCTTGCGGCCGGTGGCGGCGACGGTGACGCCGAGGCCGATCATCAGCAGCCCGCCGGCCCCGCCGACTGCCGCGAGCCGCCGGGGCGAACGCGCGAACCAGGCGCGGGCCGTCCCGGCGGCGACGCCCCACACGCTGTCGCTCAGCAGCGCGATGATCGCGAAGATCAGCCCGAACACCATCATCTGCGGGACCACGTGACCGTTCTCGCGCACCACGAACTGCGGCAGGACCGCCGCGAAGAACACCGTCGTCTTCGGGTTGGTGATGCCGACGACGAACCCCTGCCAGAGGGCCCGGCCCCCGCCGCCGCTCCCCACGTC
>NZ_SMKB01000527.1:0-761 GCF_004348575.1 Actinomadura sp. 7K534 | reverse complement strand
CCGCCCCGCCGAACAGGCCCTCGCCGCTACACCGGACGACCCGGAAACCGCCCTGAGGCCAACGTCTGCCGAGGTGCCGGCCCAGCACAGCCCAGAAGCACCAAACGGGCACCGCCCACCAAGCGACGACCCCGCCAAGCACCCCCAGCACAGCGTCGCTTCGGGTGACGGAGTGCCCACGCAAGACGCAACGGCCGCGCCGAACGGGACACCCGCAAGCCCGGCCAACGAGCCCACACAGCACACGATTTCGCCCGAGGGTGACGCGCCGGAAAATGCGTCATCCACACAAAACGCATCCGCAATGCTCGCGCAGCCCACCCCGGACACGCGACAGAGCACGTCCACACAAGAGTCGGCCAAAGCTCCCTCACAAAGCGGACAGCCGATGTCGCACGAGGCATCCGCCCAGCCGGACTCAAACGAGCGGAATCGGACGTCCAAGCAGGAGTCGCCGTCTGCCGAGGGGGTGTCCGCCCCACGTGCGGGACGGGGGTCGAGCGAAGTAGCCGCCCATCGGAGCAAGGACGAGCGGGGCGGTGCGTTCACGGGCGATCAGCGTGCCGTGGAGGAGTCGACGGCCGCCAGAGGAGCGTCCGCGCGGAGTGGGCGGTCGGTGTCGGGGGAGGCGTCTGGCCGGTCGGGCTCGGATGAGATCGGGCGGGTGTCCGGGCGTCATCAGCGGCCGGTGGAGGAAGCGGGGGCTGGTGAAGGAGCGTCCCGGCAGAACGGAGAGCGGGGGGCTTCGGGAGGGGCCGGAG
>NZ_SMKB01000056.1:0-35509 GCF_004348575.1 Actinomadura sp. 7K534 | reverse complement strand
CCCCCTAACCCCGTCGCAAACCCCCCGGCGATCTCGGTACGCTTGCACAGCGGGTCGCTAGCTCAATTGGCAGAGCTCCGGACTTTTAATCCGTAGGCTGTGGGTTCGAGTCCCACGCGACCCACCACCCCTCACCAGGGCAAACACGCTTTGGTGGGCATGTGGGCGATCATGCCTGGGGCCGGGCTGAGGCCACCCTGGGGCCGAGAGGGCGCACAAGCCGAGCCAACGCCCGCATGTATCCCGTGCGATTGGTGAAGGCAAGGGCGATTTCCCGCGCCGACCTACTCGAGGTGACGCGCCATCGGTGTGCGGTTAGTCCTTTCACAGGTCGTCAAGTAGGACGAGGAGCGCAGGCTCTCGATCACGCAGCCGAGACCGCAGCCTCCGAGCGGAGGCGTCCAAGCGGCCGAGCGCGGGGAGGTGGCCCTGCCGATGCGGGACGCCTACTGGTCGCCCGGCGCCGCACCAGACCGGTCCGGGTGTGGCCCCAGGTAGGACGCGGGCGCCGGGGCAGGGCACGGCCGCGGCGTCGGGTGGTGCCGGGCACCATGCCCGCGGCGCGCAACAGGTGCGTTGCGGTCTGCTCGGCTGCGCGGTGCGCGCCCTCGGGTAGCACGAAGGTGTAGGTGTCGGCGGTCAGCACGATGCTGGAATGCCCCAGCATCTCCTGCACCAGCTTCAACTCCACCCCGGCCGCCAGTGCCAGCGTGGCCGCGCCATGGCGCAGGTCGTGCAGCCGGATCGGCGGCACATCGTGCTCGGCGATCAGCTTCTGGAACACGTGGGTGAGCCGCCCCGGGGCAACCGGGTCACCGTTGAGGTTGGTGAACACATACCCGCTGACGCGGTACCCCTCGCCGTAGGCGGCCGCCTCCGCCTGCAGCCGGGAGCGGTGCGCGCGCAGCGCCGCGATCGTGGTGCGGTCCAGCGCGATCACCCGGGTGCTGTGCGCCGTCTTGGGCGGGCATACCGTCAGCCGCCCGTCCCTCGGCTGCGACTGTCGGCAAATCACCGCGGTGCCCTCGTCCAAGTCGACATCGCACCACCGCAGCCCGGCCGCCTCACCGCGCCGCAGTCCCCGCAGCGCGATCAGATGGTAGGCCGCGTACAGGCGATGCGCGGCGATCGCGTCCAGGAACTGGGCGGTCTGAGCGGCGGTCCATACGGCCACGGCGGGCCGCTCCCCGGTCTTGCGCCAGTGCTGGACACGGGCGGCGGTCCAGACCACCGCCCGAGGTCGCCGGGTCGGCGGCAACGCCACCGGCGACGCCGGGTTCTCCTCCACCAGCCCCGCCCGCAACGTCGCGTTCAACGCCGCCCGCAGCGTCGCGCGGATCCGATCCAACGTCGCGGCCGACAACCGCCGGCCCGCGGCCTGATGCTCGCGCGTGATGACCTGGAACATCTCCTCCACATGCGCTACCGACACCTCCGCCAGCAGCAGATGCCCCAGCAACGGGCTCAGATACCGCCGCACATGATCGGCGTAACCGGTCACCGTGGAAGGCGCACCCGGGTGGTTGTCCAGCCACCGCTCCAGCCACGAGGCGACCGTCAGCGGACTCCCAGCCGGGCCACGCAACCGCACCAACGCCTCCAGCGCGGACTTACGGTCGGGAACCCGCCCCGGCGGACACGGCGCCGACGACCATCCGTCCCGGTCCCCAGTTCCAGGCGCAGGTACCAGCTGCCGTGGCTGCGCTCGGCCACCAACCGCGCGCACCTGCCGCCCAACACACTCCTGGCTTGCCTTCCCTCACAACCCCAGCGATCTGGAGATGATGACCTTCATGACCTCGCTCGTGCCCGCGTAGATGCGCGCGACGCGGGCGTCAGCGTAGAGCCGGGCGATGGGGTACTCGGTGACATAGCCGTGGCCGCCGAAGAGCTGCAGGCACCGGTCGACGGCGCGGGCCTGCATCTCAGTGCAGAACAGCTTGACCTTGGCCGCGTCGGCGCCGTCCAGCCGGCGCCCGACGAGTTCGAGGACGGCGCGGTCGAGCATCGCCTGCGCCGCTTCGATCTCGGCGGCCACCGCGGCGAGTTCGAACTTCGTGTTCTGGAACGACGCGACTGGAGTGCCGAATGCGCTGCGCTCCTTGACGTACTCGATCGTGCCGTTCAGCGCGGCCCGTGCCTGGGCGACCGACCCGACCGCGACGGTCATCCGCTCTTGGGGGAGGTTGTGGGTGAGGTAGTCGAAGGCCGCCCCCTCCTCACCGAGTCGGTTGGCCACCGGTACCCGCACGTCCTCGAAGGACAGTTCCACTGTGTCCTGCACCTTGATGCCCAGCTTGTCCAAGACGCGTCCGCGGGTGAATCCGGGCATGCCGTCCTCGACGACAAGCAGCGTGAGCCCGGACCGCCGGTTCCCGGGGTCGCTGGACGTCCGCGCCACGACGATCACCAGGTCGGCGAGCAGCCCGCCGGTGATGAAGGTCTTCGCGCCGTTGAGGACGTAGTGGTCGCCGTCGCGCGCGGCGGTGGTCCGGATTCCGGCGAGGTCGGAGCCGGTGCCCGGTTCGGTCATCGCGATGGCGGTGAGCAGTGTGCCCGCCGCGAGGCCGGAGAACCAGCGCCCGCGCTGCTGCTCGTCGGCGTAGGCGAGGAAGTAGGGCAGGACGACCTCGAGCTGGGTGCGGACCGTGCCCAGGGTGACGAGGGCGCGGGCCGCCTCCTCCTGCAGGATGACGTTGTAGCGGTAGTCGACGATCCCCGCGCCCCCGTACCGCTCGGGGATGGCCATCCCCAGCAGTCCGAGCGATCCGAGCCTCTCGAACAGCTCGCGGTGCATCCGCCCGGCCTTCTCCCAGTCGGCGTAGTGCGGGACGACCTCCTTGGCCACGACGTCGCGGACGACCGTGCGGAATGCCTCGTGGTCCTCGTTGAACAGATCCCGGTGCACGTCGTCTCCTTTAGGACACCAGCTCGATGACGGTGGCGTTGGCGGTGCCGCCGCCCTCGCACATGGTCTGCAGGCCGTAGCGGATCCCGTGCTCACGCATGTGGTGGATCATCCGGGTCATCAGGACCGCGCCGGACGCGCCGAGCGGGTGGCCGAGTGCTATCGCGCCGCCCAGCGGGTTGACCAGGGCGGAATCGGCGCCGGTCTCGGCGAGCCATGCGAGCGGCACCGGCGCGAACGCCTCGTTGACCTCGAAGACCCCGATGTCGGCCAGGGCCAGCCCCGCCTTGCGCAGGACCTTCTCCGTGGCGGGGACGGGGCCGGTGAGCATGAGGACGGGGTCGGCGCCGACCACGGCGCCTGAGTGGTAGCGCGCCAGCGGTGCGAGTCCGAGCTCGCGTGCCTTCTCCGGGTTGGTCACCAGCAGCGCGGCGGCCCCGTCGGAGATCTGTGACGAGTTGCCGGCGTGGATCGTCCCGTCCTCGGTGAACGACGGCCTGAGCTTGCTCAGGGTCTCCACGCTGGTGCCTCGGCGGACGCCCTCGTCGGCGGTGACCGTGTGCCCACCGGTGTCCACGGGCACGATCTGCGACGCGAACGCACCCGCGTCCTGCGCGGCGGCCGCGCGCTCGTGCGACAGCGCGGCGAACTCGTCGAGCCTTTCCCGGGAGAATCCCCATTTCTGGACGATCTTCTCGGCCGAGAGGCCCTGGTTGAAGGAGAAGCCGTCGTAGCGCTCCAGCACCCGGGGGCCGTAGGGCATCCCGTCCATGCGCGAGGCTCCGAGGGGGACGCGGCTCATGATCTCGACCCCGCCCGCGACCACGACGTCCTGCTGCCCGGACATCACCGCCTGGGCGGCGAAGTCGAGTGCCTGCTGCGACGATCCGCACGCGCGGTTGACCGTCGTGCCCGGGATGCTCTCCGGCCAGCCGGCGGCGAGCACCGAGTAGCGCCCGATGTTGCTCGACTGGTCCCCCACCTGGCCGACACAGCCCCAGACGACGTCGTCGACGACATCCGGTTCCGCTCCAGCGCGCTCCAGGAGCGCGTTGAGCACGAGACCGGACACGTCGGCGGCGTGCCGTCCGGACAGCCCGCCGTTCCGCTTGCCCACCGGTGTGCGGACCGCTTCGACGATCAGCGCTTCACGCATTGCTTCCGTCCCCATTCGACTCGTTCCTGATCGGTCCGATGACACCCTGTGCCCGGAGCTCGGCGATCTCGGCACTGCTCAGCCCCACTCCCGCGAGGACGGAGTCGGTGTGCTCGCCGAGGGACGGCACGGCCCCCATCGGGGGCTCGTAGCCCGACAGGACCGGAGGCGGCAGCAATGCCGTCGTCGGGCCACCGGGCGTGTCGACCGGGCGTCGGCGGTCCCGGGCGGTGAGGTGGTGGTGTGCGACGACCTCCGTGGGGAGGTTGTAGCGGGAGTTGCCGATCCCGGCGGCGTCGGCGGCCCGTTGCACGTGCTCGATGTCGTGCCGGAGGCACCAGGCGGCGATCTCCGCGTCCAGCTCGACGCGGGCGGCGACGCGTCCGGGGTTGGTGCGGAACCGTTCGTCGCCGGCCAGGTCCGGGCGCTGCAGGACGTCGCGTGCGAGCCGCTGCCACTCCTGGTCGTTGGTGGTTCCGAGGACGACCGTCCGGTCGTCGGCGGTGCGGTAGGCCCCGTACGGCGCCACCGCCGGTGAGCCCATGCCGACCGGTTCCTGGTCCGTCCCGGTGTGCTGGGCGTGGGTGAGCGCGTATCCCATCAGCTCGGTCATGGTGTCGAACAGGCTGACCGTGGCGGTGGCGGGGCCGTCGCCGCGGCGGACGTCACGGTCCCGGTCGCGCAGCATCGCCATGATCGACAAGGCCGCGTACAGGCCGGTGCACACGTCGGCCATGGGCGGGCCGGGCTTGGCGGGGCGGCCGCGGTGCCCGGTGATCGCGCACGCCCCCGATTCGGCCTGGACGAGCAGGTCGTAGGCGCGTTTGTGGGACAGCGGTCCGCCCGCGCCGTACCCGTCGATCTCGACGGCGATCAGGCGGGGGTGGCGCCGGGCGAGGTCCGCGCGGCCGATGCCGAGCCGGGTCGTGGCGCCCGGGGAGAGGTTGGAGACGAGGACGTCGGCGTGGTCGAGCAGGCGGTGCAGCACGGCCGACCCGGCGGCGCTCTTCACGTCGAGCGCCACGGACTCCTTGCCTCGGTTGACCCAGACGAAGTGCGCGGACAGGCCGTGGACGACGTCGTCGAAGTACCGGGTGAAGTCGCCGCCGTCGGGATTCTCCACTTTGATCACCCGTGCGCCGAGGTCGCCGAGGGTACGGGTGCACAGTGGCGCGGACACCGCCTGCTCCAGGGTGACGACCGTGATCCCGGTGAGCGGGCCTCCGGTGCCGGGCATCAGATCACCAGCCCGCCGTCGACCGGGAGCACCTGGCCGGTGACGAATGACGCGGCGTCGGAGGCGAGGAACACGAACGCCCCCGCGACCTCCTCGGGCTCGGCCCAGCGGCCCATCGGGATCCGGGCGAGCATGCCGGCGGCGAACTTCTCGTTGGTCCGGATGGTCTCGGTCATCGGGGTGGCGGCCAGCGGCGCCAGCGCGTTGACGGTGATCTTCTTCCTGGCCAGCTCGCGGGCCAGTGACCTGGTCAGGCCGACGACGCCGGCCTTGGCGGCGGAGTAGTTGACCTGGCCGAGCGTGCCGGTCAGCCCGGCCGAGGACGTGACGTTGACGATCCGTCCGGTGCCGTCGGCCGGAAGGTACGGCAGCGCGGCCTGCGAGCAGCGGAAGGCGCCTAGGAGATGGACGTCGATCAGCCTCTGCACCGACTCCTCGGTGGTGTCGGCGAACATCGCGGGAGCGGTCACGCCCGCGTTGTTCACCAGCACATGCAGTGTCCCGCCGGTCATCGCCGCCGCACGTGCGGCCGCCGCGTCGGCCGCCGCCCGGTCCTGGACGTCCAGCGCGGCGCTCTCGCCGCGGCCGCCGGCCGCGGTGATCTGCGCGGCGACCTCGGCGGCGGCGTCCGCGTCGGCGTCGGTGGCCAGCACCGCCGCCCCGGCGCCCGCGAGGGCGCGCGCCACCGCGGCGCCGATGCCCCCGGCCGCGCCGGTGACCAGCGCTGAGCGTCCGGTCAGGTCGAACAGCCGGCTCGTGTCCATCAGTAGCTCCTCGGCATTCCCAGCACGTGCGACCCCAGGTAGTTGAGGACCATCTCCTGGCTGACCGGCGCGATCTTCATCAGGCGGGCCTCGCGGAAGTACCGCGCGACGTCGTACTCCTCGGCGTAGCCCATGCCGCCGTGCGTCTGGAGCGCGCGGTCGGCCGCGGCGAACCCGGCGTCCGCGCACAGGTACTTGGCGGTGTTCGCCTCCCGCCCGCACGGCCTGCCGCCGTCGTAGAGCCAGGTGGCCTTGCGCAGGACCAGTTCGGCGGCGTCCAGGCGGGCCAGGGCGTCGGCGAGTGGGAACTGGATGCCCTGGTTCATGCCGATGGGCCGGTCGAACACCTCCCGCTCGGTCCCGTACCTCGCCGCCTTCTCCAGTGCGACCCTGCCGATGCCGAGCGCCTCGGCGGCGATCAGCATCCGTTCGGGGTTGAGGCCGTCGAGCAGGTAGGTGAAGCCCTTGCCCTCCTCCCCGACCCGGTCCTCGACCGGGACGCGCAGGTCGTCGATGAACAGCTCGTTGGAGCTGACGGCGTTGCGCCCCATCTTGCGGATGGGCCGGATGTCGACGTGGGCGCGGTCGAGGTCGGTGAGGAAGAGCGTCAGCCCGTCGGTCTTGCGGGCGGTCTCCTCCCGGCGGGTGGTCCGCGTCAGCAGCAGGATCTTCTCCGACTCCAGCGCCTTGGAGATCCAGACTTTGCGGCCGTTGACGATGTAGGAGTCACCGTCGCGGCGGGCGAAGGTCGTGATCCGGGTGGTGTCCAGGCCGGCGCCCGGCTCGGTCACCCCGAAGCAGACGTGCAGGTCGCCGGAGACGATCCGCGGCAGGGTCCGCCGCTTCAGCTCGTCCGAGCCGTGCACGACCACCGGGTGCATCCCGAAGATCGAGAGATGGATCGCGCTGGCGGCGTTCATCCCGCCGCCGGAGCGGGCGACCTCCTCCAGCAGGAGGGTCGCCTCGGTGATCCCGAGCCCGTGCCCGCCGTACTCCTCGGGGATGGTCAGCCCCAGCCAGCCGCCGCGGGCGACGACCTCGTAGAACTCGGCCGGGAACTCGTGGTCGCGGTCCTTCTCCCGCCAGTAGTGGTCGTCGAATCGGCGGACCAGGTCGGCGACCGACCGCCGGATGGTCTCCTGGTCCTCCGTCAGCGCGAAGTCCACCGGTGGTCCCCCTCCTCCGCCGAGCCGTGCTCGTGGGCGCCGCTCGCGATGCGCGCAACGCGTGCCCGGTGGGCGTCACAGGAACCGAAGATCGCTCGATTCAGCTTCGCCCGTTTCAGCCAGATGTGGAGATCGAACTCCCACGTCATCCCGATGCCACCGTGAACCTGCAGGGCGTCGCCGGCGGCTCGGGCGTAGGCGTCGGCGGCGCGGAACCGGGCCACCGAGCTCCAGTAGGCGCGGCGCGGGCCGGCGCCGGCGATCTCCATGACCGCGGCGTCCGCAGCGACGCGCGCCGTCTCGGCCTCCAGGAAGGCGTCCGCGCACATGTGCTTGACCGCCTGGAAGGCGCCGATGGGTCGCCCGAACTGCTCCCGTTCCTTCGCGTGCTCCACCGCCGTCTCGACGACGTGTCCGGCGCCGCCGACCCCGTCGAGGGCGAGGCCGGTGGCCGCGCGCCACATCAGCGAGTCGACGAGCCGGGCGGCATCCCGGCCCGTGGCCAGGCGCCACTCCTCCGCAACCGCACACCGGTCCAGGTCGAGGCGGTAGAGGCGCCTGGTGCGGTCGTGCGTGGGGGTCCACACCGGCCGGAAGGACGCTTCCTCGGCCGGGATCGCGAAGACGCCGGGGCCGTCCGGCCCGTCCGCCGCGACGACGACGACGTCGGCCACCCCCAGATCGGGCACATCGGTCACGGAACCGGCGAGGCGGAGCTCGGTGTCCGGGCGGGATTCCACTGCCCGGACGGGATACCTGGTCCGGCCGTCGGCCGCGACGATGGGCAGGATGACCGCACCGATCGCCTCACCGGAGAGCAGCGAGTCCAGCCACCGCCCGGCGGGCGCCGAGTCCGGCGCGGCGGCCATCGCCGCGAGGGCGAGGCTGTGCGGCAGGTACGGGCCAGGGGTCGCGTACCGGCCGATCTCGCGGAGCACGATCGAGGTCTCCAGGTAGGTTCCGCCCGCTCCCCCGGCCTCCTCGGGCACCTCCAGGCCGAACCAGCCGAGATCCGCGGCCTTCCTCCACAGCGCCTCGTCGAACCCGTACTCGGTGCCGCCGGACCGGCGCACCGCGTCGGGCGCGCTGCCGGCGTCGAGCATCTCCCGTGCGACCTCTTGCAGCATCCGCTGTTCGCTCGTGAGCGACACGATCTGCACCTCGGAATCAGCTCCTCAGCTCACGAGCGGATCTCTCGGAAGCCCGAGCACCCGCTCCCCGATGATGTTGCGCTGGATCTGGTCGGTGCCTCCGGCGATCGTCCACACCCAGGACTCGAGGTGCTCGACGAGCCAGTCGTGGGCGTCGAGGCCTCGCACGACCTTGCCGGGCTGCTCGTAGTGGCCCGCCGCGCCGGCCACGTCCAGGCCGAACTCGGACGTCCGCTGCAGCAGCCCACTGAGGAAGAGCTTGATCAGGGACGCCTCGACTCCGGGGGTCCCGGCCTGGATGAACCGCGCGAGGGTCCCGTAGATGAGCTCGGCGAGGATCTCGACATCGGCGTGCAGGTCCGCGTAGCGGCGGCCGACCGAGGATGTCGCGAAGTCGACGCCTTCGTCCGCGGCCCGGCCGATCGCCATCGGCAGCGCGGCGTCGAGCATTCGCCGCAGGCGCAGCGCGGTCGGCACCGCCAGCGGGCCGCGCTCGGACGCGAGGGTCGTCTGGGCGACCCGCCAGCCGTCGTTCTCCCGCCCGACAAGGTTCGCCGCCGGAACGCTGACGCCGGTGAAGAAGATCTCGGCGAAGTCGTCCTCGACACCGGTGATCTGCTTGATCGGCCGGATCTCGACGCCGGGGCTGCCCAGGTCGACGAGGAAGTAGGAGAGGCCGCGGCGCTTGGGCGCGTCCGGGTCGGTGCGGGCCAGGAGGATCGCCCAGTCCGCGTGGGGGGCGCGCGTCGACCAGATCTTCTGCCCGTTGACGATGTACCGGTCGCCGTCGCGGGTCGCGGTGGTCCGCAGCGAGGCGAGGTCGGACCCGGCCTCGGGCTCGGAGAACGCCTGGGCCCACACGCGGTCGTGGGCGAGGATCGGCGGCAGGTGGGCGGCCACCTGCTCGGGCGTGCCGTGCGCGGTGAGCGTGCTGTACACGTGGTTGTACGCGCACGAGAAGAGCCCCGGGTAGTCCGGGCAGTCGCCGAGGGCGACCTCCTCGTAGACCACCAGCTGCCGGGCGAGGCTCAGCCCTGGGCCGCCGTGCTCGGGCGCCCAGTGCGGGGGCCCGTACCCGGCGTCCCGTAGCGCGCTCGCCCACCAGACGTAGAGTTCCCGCAGGTCACCACGGAGCCGGTCACGCCAGTCCGCGGGCACCTCCCGCTCGATCCAGGACCGCAGACCGGCCCGGAAGTCGTCCAGCCCGGGTTCGTCGATCATTTTCGGACTCCTTCCACGGCCCCCAGCCGGTCCCATGTCGCGGACGTCACCCCGGCCGCCCGCAGATCGGCCTTGCGCACCTTCTGCGTGGACGTGCGCGGAAGTTCCCGGTACACCTCGACGTAGCGCGGGACGGCGTACGAAGGCAGCAGCCGTCCGACGAACGCGATGAACTCCGCCACGTCCAAGTCGGCGCCCTCCCGCGGCACGATGCATGCCTTGATGTCCTCGTCGCCGGAGACGTCGTCGGCCGGCACCCCGACCGCGGCGCACGAGACGACGGCCGGATGCCGCAGCATCACCTCCTCCACCTCGAACGAGGAGATGTTCTCCCCCCGCCGCCGGATGGCGTCCTTGAGGCGGTCGACGTACTGGTAGGTGTGCTCGCCGGTCTGCACGAAGAGGTCACCGGTGCGGTACCAGCCGTTGCGCCAGGCGGCGGTCGTGGCGGGCAGGTCGCCGACGTAGCCGAGGAACATCTCCCACGGGCGGTCGGTCCGCACCACCAGCTCGCCGACGGTTCCCCGGGGGACCGGGACGTCGTGCTCGTCCACCACCCGCACCGCCACGCCCGGCCGCACATGGCCGGTCGCGGCGTCCTCGGGCGGGTCGAGGCCGGTCATGAGCGGCGCGCACAGCTCCGTCGCGTTGTAGTAGCGGTAGCGGTGCTCGACGCCGAACCGCTCGCACCAGCGGTCGAGTCCGCGCGAGTACGAGCCGGTGATGATGATGCGCAGCGGGTTGTCGGCGTCGTCGGGGCGCGGCGGCTGCTTCTCGATGAACGTCGCCACCTGCGGAAGCAGTGTCGCGTGCGTCACGCCGAAGGACTTGACGGTGTCCCAGAACGTCCCGACGCGGACCCGGGGCGTCACCACCCAGCGCGCTCCGAGCTGCAGCACCGCCATGAACGCCAGGAGGCCGCCCACGTGGTACAGCGGCATGTCGCCCATGAACACGTCGTCCGGGGTGCAGTGCGGCAGCATCGGATGCTCCACCTGCCCGAGCAGCTGCCCGTACGGGCAGAGCACCCCTTTGGAGCGCCCGGTCGTCCCGGACGTGAAGATCACCGCGTACGGGTCCCAAACGTCGATGTACGGGTCGGCCGGCCTCTCCGGAGATGCCGATCCCGTCAGATCGGCGAGCACACCGACGGACGGGAGTTCGGCGGCGCCGGCCGCGGCGTCCCGGGAATCATCGTCCGACAGGATGACGAGGGCGGGCAGGCCGTCACCGGGCTCCATGCCCGAGACGCGGTCGGCGAACCTCGCCTGGCAGATGAAGACGGACGGACGGGCGACGTCGAACGCGTGCCGGATCTGGTCGGCCTTCCATCCGGTGTTGAAGGGCACGAAGACGGCGCCGAGCTTCGTGGTCCCCAGCAGCGTCTGCACCATCGAAGCGCCGTTGTCGCTGAGGATCGCAACCCGGTCGCCTCGGCCGACGCCGTGGGCCGCCAGAACCGACGCCAGCCGGTTCGCCGCCTCGTCGGCCTGCGCCCAGGTCCACTCCGTCCGGTCGGCCGGGAAGGTCGCGAACACCCGGTCGGGCATGGTCGCCGCCCTGTGTTCGAGCACGTAACGGAACACGATGCCGGCGGCGTCCCGTGCCCGGTGGCCGTTGTCGTCCAGGTTCACCACACCACCTCCCGGGAGGCCCGGTCGCGGCGAGCGGGGGCGCCGGCCCGGAGCCGACGTGGCCTCCGGGCGCGGCGTCCGCTCAGCGGTGTCGCGACGCGCACTACGCGCCCGCCTTGAGCGAGGCGAAGTCCAGTGATCCGTCGGTCAGGATCTTGAGCCCGCTGATCCCGTCGCGTGCGAAGTAGCTCGCGATCAGCCGGTGCGCCCACAGGTAGGGCAGCTCCGCCACCAGCCGCTTCTGGACCTGCTCCAGGGACGCCCGCTCGGTCTCGCGGCCGTCCGCGGTGAGGTAGCGGCCCAGCGCGTCGTCGAGCTCGGAGTCGGAGATCCCGGTGAGGTTGGTCGCCTTCTCCGTCGACAGCAGCAGGTCGACCAGGACCCGGGGCGTTCCGCCGCCGAAGCCGGACATCGTCAGGTCGAAGTCGCGGCTGCGGTTGCGGTCGAGGACGGACTGCACGACCTCGATCCGGACGTCCAGCCCCTTGATCTTGTCCCATTCCTGCTTGAACGCCTGCGCGAAGGTGCTGAACTGCTGGTTCACCACCCAGGTGAGGCGGACCGACGACTTCCCGGACTCGGCGAGGTAGCGGTCGACCAACTCCTGGGCGCGGGCCTTGTCGCCGAACGGCATCTCGACCGGGGCGCTGAAGGGCGAGGAGTCCACGAAGAGGCTGCGGACCGGCTCGGCACCGGGCACGGCGCGCTGCAGCGTCGGTTCGATGTCGACGGCCGCGACGAGCGCCTCGCGGAGGGTCCGGCTGCTGGTCGGGTGACCGTCCCGGACGTTGAAGGCGATCGAGAGCCCGCCCACCGACTCCCACGCGGTCTCGTCGTGCTCCTCCCGCAGTTTCACCAGGTCGTCGCCCGCGGTCTGGACGGCGTTGACGTCGCCCGTGCCCGAGGTGAACGTCTTACTCCGCAGCGACGGGTCCGGCATGATCCGGTACACGATCTCGTTGAGCGCGACCTGCGAGGAGTTCCAGTAGTCCTCGTTGCGGACGAGGACGACGCGGTCGTCGCGCTGCCAGGACTTCACCCGGAACGGGCCCGCGCCGACCGTCGTCTCCGGGCTCGTGCCGTACTGCTTCCCATGCTGCTTCACCGCCGCCGGCGACGGGACCAGGGCCAGCGCCGAGGAGGCGAGCCGGGTGGGCCAGTGCGCGTCCGCCTCGTCCAGGGTGACGACGACCGTCTGGTCATCGGCGACCTTGATGTCCTTGAGCGCCGCCGCGTCGCCCTGCGCCGGCGAGGCGACCTCGGGCTCGGCCAGCCGCCGCCAGTGCGCGGCGACGGCCTCGCCGTCGAGCGGCGTGTCGTCGGCGAAGGTGAGGCCCGGACGGAGCTTGACGGTCCAGACGGTCGCGTCGTCGTTGGAGGTCACCTCGTTCGCCAGCCTCGGCTCGATCTGGCCGTCCGGGGTGATGTTCACGAGGGTGTCGTACAGCGCGATCCACAGCGGCCCGGAGGTCTGGCCGCTGGTCGACCCCTGCGCGGGGTCGAGCGCGGGGACGTCGGCCTGGACGACGCTGAGGTACTCGATGCTGTCCTTCTTGGCCGCCGCCGTGTTCCCTGGGGAACACGCGGCCGCGGCGAGAACCGTGATGGCCACGAGCAGCGCCGCCGGCGACCACGGCCTGCCCGTCTTGTGAGGGGCCCGTCTGATCATTTGAGACCGTCCTTGCGGGGTGGGGTTGGACATCGATCGGTCACACACGCTCTGGTGGATCGACCCAGTTGGGCGTCCGCTTCTCCGCGAACGCCCGTGGGCCCTCGACGTTGTCGGGGTGTCCGTAGTGGTCCTGGACCATCCGCCACCCGCGTTCCTCGGCCTCGGCGAGGCCGAGGTCGAGGCTTTCCCAGATGGCTCGAAGGGAGCGCTGCAGTGTGGTCGGGGACATTTCGGCGACCATCGCGGCGAGTTCCCGCGCCCGGCCGGCGAGGTTCTCGTGGGGAACCACCTCGCTGACCATCCCGAGTTCGTACGCGCGCTGCGCGCTCATCCGCTCTCCACGCCCGAGCGCGACCATCCGGAGCACCGCGCCCAGCGGCATCTTGCGGGCGAGGCCGATCGGCTCCAGCGCGACGACCTGTCCCAGATTCGCGTGGGTGTCGAGGAAGGTCGCCCGGTCGCTGGCGATCACGATGGTGGAGTCCACGACGAAGTGCAGCCCCGCACTCGCGCACACGCCGTTCACCGCCGTGATCACCGGCTTGTGGCAGCCGAGATGCCGCGCGGTGAACGTCGGCATGTCCACGTACCCGTCGCGCTCCGGCCGGTCGCGGCCGGTCGCCGACGGGGCGACCATGTCCGCGCCGGCGCAGAAGCCGCGGCCCGTCCCGGTGAAGACGATGACGCGGATCGCCGGGTCCGCGTCGAAGCGCCGCCACGCCGCCTCCAGTCCCGCGAACACGTCCGGGCTCAGTGCGTTGAGCTTCTCCGGCCGGTTCAAGGTGATGAAGCCGATGGGGCCTTCACCGGTCACCAGGACCGACTGTTCCCGCCCGTGGTCGCTCTCGTCCATCGGTCGTCCCCTCTCTGGGCTCGGCCTGCGTGGCCGCGTGTGCCTCATCGGTCCTCGGCCTCCGTGCTGTAGCGGGCGAGGTTGGCCTCGCTGAAGTCGGGTGCGCGGCGTGCCCGGAAGGCGTTGACGGCCTCCCGGTGGGCGGGCGCCTCCCTGAGCCGCATCACCGCCTCGTTCTCCGCCCGGATGTTGGCGATGAGCGCCTCCCGGTGCGGGGCGTTGAGCAGCCGCTTGGTCTCCATGAGGGAGTCGAGGGGCTGCGCGGCGAGGACGCCCGCCATCTCCCGCGCGCGGTCGAGCACACGCCCATCGGGCACGCACTCCATGGCCAGCCCCGCCTCGACGCTCTCGCGTGCGGACAGCCATGCGCCGGACATCAGGAACCACGCCGCGCGCTGCGGCCCGAGGAGCCGGGTGAGCTGGTACGTGCTCCCGGCCTCGGCCGTCAGGCCCATCCCCACGAAAGGGCAGCGCAGCCGCGCGTCGTCCGCGATGACGGCGACGTCCGCGAACGAGGTCAGCGTCACGCCGAGACCGACGGCGAGGCCGTTGATCGCGAGGACGAGCGGCTTGGGGAACAGGGTCAGCTTCTTGAACATCGCCGCGGTCCCGAACTCGCGGCCGGGATCGGGGGGCGCCGACAGGTCGTGGCCCGCCGAGAAGGCCCGTCCGGTCCCGGTGATCGTCAGGACGTGGACGCCTGGGTCGGACTCCGCCTCGTCCACCACGCGCGCGAGCCGGTCGGTCATCTCGGGATCGAAGGCGTTCAGGACATCGGGCCGGTTCAGTCTCGCCAGGAGGACATGGCCGTCGCGCTCGGTCACCACGGTGCTCATACGGAGCCCACCGCCCGGTGGCCGGTCGGGCTGGCCGTGCTGAACGTCGAATGGAATCGCATGGTCACGCCCCTCCCTCGGCGGCACCCGGGCCGACCAGCGGTTCGAGGACGGCGGCCAGCTTCGTCCGGTCGACCTTGTGCGACGACCCCATGGGCAGGCTCGGAAGGACCGCGATCCGCGGCACCTTGTACCGGGCGGTCCGCTCGATCGCCCACGCGCGCAGGTCGTCCGCCGTCACCGAGGTGCCCTGGGCCAGCACGACCCCGACGGCGGGCAACCGGCCCAGGCGCTCGTCGGGGAGGCCGACCGCGCCCGCGTCGAGGACCGCCGGATGCCGGCGGAACAGGTCCTCCAGCTCGCCGAGCGACACCTTGAAGCCGCCCCGGATGACGACGTCGTCGGCCCGGCCGAGGATGAACAGGAACCCGTCGGCGTCGATGCGGGCCCGGTCACTCGTCCGGAACCAGCCGTCACCGGTCCCGGCGGTGGCCGGGGAACGGACCGTCAGGATCCCCGGCTCGCCGTCCGGCACCGGCTCCCCGGTCGACTCGTCCACGATCCGGAGCCGGACGCCGTCGCGGGCACGGCCGACCGACCCGAGCTTCCGGTCGCGCCATTCGCGGTGGAGGCCGAGCGTCCAGGCGGCCACCGACCCGCCGAGCTCGGTGGACCCGTAGGCGACCAGGACAGGCACACCGAAGTACTCCTCGAACTCCCGCTGGAGCCCCGGCTCCAGGGGCGCGGACCCGGTCATCCACGCCTCCATGCCGCGCAGCCGCCGGGGCGGTATCTTCGCGTCCAGCATCATCCGCATCGCCGCGGGCGGCAGTCCGGTGCGCCGGACGCCGAAGCGCTCCACCAGCCTGGTCCACTGCTCGATGTCGACCCGCTCCAGCAGCGCGATGGAACGTTCCCTCGCCACCGCCGCCAAGACGCCCCGCACACCGGTGATGGTCGCCATCGACAGCGCCTGGACGACCGGCGGGCGCTGCGCGGGATCGGCGGGCCGGCGGATCGGGGCCGCCGGGTCGAACGGGAGCTGCTCCCACCGCACGGGGATCTGCTTGGGAGCGCCCGTGGTACCGCTCGTCGGCACGATCATGGCGACCCCGCCGCCGATCGCGGCGTTCTCCCGCCGCACGCCCGGCTCCGGGGCCGCGGCGACCGCCCGCGCGCCCACCACGGCCTCGCCTGAGCCGGAGGGGATGACGACGGAGCCGACCCCCTCGGCAGCGAGCTCGCGGTCCAGCCCGGCGGCATGGTCCTCTTCGTCCAGGACGACCGCGCCGGCCCCGGCGGCTGCGGCGATGGCGCGGATCTGCGGCGCGGGGTGGAGCGACGAGGCGAGCACCGGCACGCGCCGGGATGCGAGTGTCCCGAGGAGCGCCGCGACGCCCGACGGCCGGTTGCGCAGGACGAGGACGACCGGGCACCCGGCCCCGGCTCCGATCTCGTCGAGGCGTGCGGCGATCGACTCCGCGCAGCGCCCGAGCTGGCCCCAGGTGGTCCAGTCGGAGCCGGTGAGGACGCCGGGAACGTCGAGCGACGGGTCCAGGACGGCCCGCAGCCGCGCGATGCCCGCCGTCTCGTGGTCGGCGGTCTCGTGGTCGGTAGAGGTCTCGGTCGCCATGCCGCTCAGGCTCCGGTGCTCTTCAGCCGGTCGATCTCCAGCCGGAGGAGATCGAGCGGGTCGTCCGCGGGCGGCGCGGGCATGGCCAGGTCACCGCCGCCGCGGGTGGGCAACGCGACCGTCGCGGTGGCGGGCGAGGTCACCTCCCCGCGCTGGTTCTCGCACCACACCGACAGCTGCACGCGCGGCAGGCCGCCCTCGCGGGTCTTCCCGACGACCTTGCCCCGCAGCCAGGTCGTGTCGCCGACGTAGTTGAAGCGGCGGTGCTCGGCCTCCAGCGACGTGATCCACGAGGCGTCACCGGCCCAGTCGGTGACGAGCTGGCACAGCCATGTCTCGCGGAGCGCGCCGTAGTCGTACCGCTCGGCCGCGCCGACCTTGCGGGCCCACTCCGCGTCCCAGTGCATGCGCTGGACGATGTCCGGCACGTTGTACTCGTTCGGCGTGTAGAGCCCCGGCGTCTGCTTCCGCTTCTCGTAGGCGAGCCGGAAGGCGTAGGTCGGGAACGCCTGCCCGAAGCCCGCGTGCCAGAGGATGACGTCGGTGAGCCGTAGCGGGCCCTTGACCTTGCCCGGCAGTTCCTCCCCGACCTCCACGTCCTCCCAGTGGCGGACCTCGGCGCCGCGCCGTTCCTCCGCCGCGTACGCCGCGTCGATCTCCGCGAGCTGCTCGGCGGTGTACGGGTCGGCGGGCGGCTGCACCCGCTTGCGGCCGCCCGCGGCGCCGTTCCTGACCTCGCGCCGCTCGGTCTTCACCCAGGTGCCGCGCTGGAGGTGGACGAGCTCGCGCCGCTGGTTCCAGGTGACCAGTCCCCAGGTGACGTGGACGGCGCGGCCGCCCCAGCCGCTCTCCTTCTCGTCCACCGCGAGCAGCGACCGCTTCGCGAACAGCTGGTCGCCGGCTCGCAGCGGCCGGTAGAACTCGTACTCCAGGCGGGATTGGAGAGCGCCCGTACCGCGCAGGGGGTCTCCCCGGAACTGTTCCCGGATCTCGGGCTTCAGCCGGCGCGGCGGCTCGTCCCCGCCGCCGTAGGTGATGTCGTCGTCGCGGGGCGGCAGGTACATGGACCACACGAAGGTGGGCGGGGCGATCAGCCCGCGCCAGGGCGTCCCGGCGGCGTACCCGGGGTCGCAGTACAGAGGGTCGTCATCGCCGTAACCGTTGACGAAGTGACGGACGCCGTCCGCGGTGACCTCGTGGTTGAAACCCGTCGGGGCCGGCCGCCACCCGGCCGGATCCTCGTCCGGAGGTTCGAAGTTCGCCGGGTCGAGGTCGACACCGATCCGGTCTCGCAGTCGGCGCACCCGTTCATCGGTGATCCGTCCGAAGTCTGGGTCTGGCAAGTGTTCCTCCGGGACATCGCGGCAGGTCCGGTAACTAGAGCACTAGTACCCTGGATCTCGGATATGTCTGATGTCAATACCTCAACCCCGGAAACCTGCGGACCGGAACTCGCAAGGAGTGCCTCATCAGCAGAGAAGGGGGGCGGATGCAACAGCCCGACCGCGCGAGAGGTTGACACTCACCATGGCCAGCGTTGAGGATGACGCGTTATGAGGATCCTAGAAACTCTTCCGACGATGGAGAGCGGTCCCGCTGCACACCGGCCGGGAAGGGACGCGTGGTGAAGCCCCGAAGCAGTGGCGGCGCGTCCGCGGACCCCGCCGCACGGCCGGCCAGCAAGCGCGCCGAGCAGTTGGCGGGCAAGATCGAGCGGGAGATCATGCGGGCCCGGTGGCCGATCGGCGAGCTGATCGGAACCGAGCCGGAGCTCATCGAGCGGTACGGGGTCAGCCGCGGGATCTTCCGGGAGGCCGTGCGGATCCTCGAACACCACCGCGTCGTGAAGATGCGCAGCGGGCCGGGCGGCGGCCTCGTCGTCAGCGCGCCCGACGCCACCGCGCTCATCCGGGCCGCGATGCTGTACCTCGACTACGAGGACGTATCCGTCTCCAACCTTCTGGAGGCGCGGCTCAGCCTCGAACTCCACGCCGTCGAGCGCACGGTCCAGAAGCTCGACGAGGCCGGTGTCGACCGTCTCCGTGCGGCACTCCAGGCGGAGGAGACCAGCACGGAGCCCGGCCACCACTCCCACGACATCCACCGCGTCCTCGCCGAGATGTCCGACAACCCGGCCCTGGCCCTCTTCATCGACGTGCTCGTCAACCTGACCGAGTGGCGCATGGGCGGCGCCGGAGGCACGGCCCACGGTGCCGGGGACCGCGAGACGAAGGTGAAGGAGTCCAAGCAGGCCCACCGCGCCATCGTGGAGTCCATCGTCGCGGGCGACCTGGCACTCGCGCTCCACCGGACACGCCGGCACATCGAGGCCGTGCACGACTACCTCGTCGACGCCGGGCCCTCGGTGCCGCGTCCCGCCGGCGGCGCCGCGGCCGGACGGACGCACGAGCAGGCGGAACCACCGGGGATCGGCTGACCGGCATGAAGAACGGTCTCCGGAGCATCGCGGCACCGCGATCGGCCCGGCTGCTCGCGTTCCGGGTCGCCCGGCTCGGCACGGTCCTGCTCATCGTGACGCTCGGGACCGCGCTGCTCATCGACCTGGTCCCGGGCGACCCGGCGGTCGCCATCGCCGGCGAGACCGCCAGCGACGCGGTCATCGCCGCGGTGCGCGAGCAGTACGGCTTCGACCAGCCGATACTGAAGCGCTGGTGGGAATGGACGGCGTCCGTGTTCACCGGCGATCTCGGCGAGTCGTACTCGACCCGCCGGCCGGTCACCACGCTGATCGCGGAGCGGCTGCCGGTGACGATCGAGCTCACGGTGCTGGCGATGCTGTTCACCGTCCTCGTCGCCGTTCCGCTCGGGCTGTACGCCGCCTACCGGTCCGGCTCGTGGGCCGACCGGGCGATCAACGCCATGGCCTCCGCGCTCATCGCCGTGCCCAGCTTCGTCATCGGCCTCGTCCTCGTCCTGGCCTTCGCGATCGGGACGGGCTGGTTCCCGACCAGCAACTGGACCTACCTGGACGAGAGCGTGACGGGAAACCTCTCCTCGGCCTTCCTGCCGGCGTTGTCGCTCGCGCTGGTCGAGATCGCGATCATCACGCCGATCCTGCGCGCCGACGCGATCGCGACACTCGACGACGACTACATCGCGCTCGCCCGCGCGAAGGGCATCGGCACCGCCCGGCTGCTGTTCCGCCATGTCCTGCGCCCCTCGTCGATCTCGACCACCACGCTGCTGGGGCTGGCGCTCGCCCGGCTGTTCGGCGGCGCCATCGTGATCGAGTTCGTCTTCAACCTGCCCGGCCTCGGTTCCCTCCTCATCACCGCGATCCGCTCGAACGACCTCCTCCTCATGCAGGGCCTCGTGGCGTTCATCGCCCTGGTCTACGTCGTCGCGAACTTCGCCGTCGACCTCCTCCTGGTGAAGCTCGATCCGAGAGTTGCAGCAGAATGACATCCAAGATCGACGGAGCCGGGCCGCCCTCGGTGCGGCCCGCGGAACCCGACCTGGGCGCGCACGCGCCGGTCCGCATCCGGACGAAGCGACGTCGCCGGGTGGGCGTGCGGCTCGCCGGCACGTGGCTGGCGCTGGTCATCTCGGTGGCACTGCTGGCGGACGTCCTACCGCTCGCAAACCCGACCGTCAACATCACGCCGGCCGAGTCCGCGCCCTTCAGCGCCTGGCCTGAGTTCCTCGGCACGGACCGGCTGGGGCGGAGCGTGCTCTCGCGCCTCGCGCACGGCGCCCAGGTGTCGCTGCTCATCGGCGTTCTGGCGACCGTCTTCGGCATGGTGGCCGGCGTGGCGATGGGGATGCTCTCGGCCGTCCGGCCGGCCTCCGACTTCGTCCTCGGCTCGCTGACCGACAGCCTGCTCGCCGTGCCCGGGGTCGTCCTCCTGCTGGCGCTCGGCGCCACGATGGGCGCGGGCCTCACCCCGCTGGTGCTCGGCCTCGCCCTGTACGCCATGCCGTCGTTCGCCCGGCTCGCCCGCGGCACGACGCGGACCGTCCACGGCCGGCCGCACGTGCAGGCGGCCCAGGTGATGGGCGCCGGTCAGCTCCGGATCCTCGCCCGGGAGATCCTGCCCGCGGTGCTGCGCCCGGTGATCGCCTACTCGGTCGTCGTGCTCGCCAGCCTGATCGTCGCGGAGGCGTCGGTCAGCTACCTCGGACTCGGCGTCCCGCCGCCGACCCCGACCTGGGGCGGGATGATCTCGGACGGGCAGTCGTCACTCGACCAGGCGCCGTACCTCGTGCTCGTCCCGGCGGCGGTCCTCTTCATCACCGTGCTCTCACTCGGCGTGCTGGGCCGGTCGTCGCGGCGGGGGAACTCATGAAACGGCTCAGCCGGCGAACATCCCCGGCCCTCGGACACCGGCCCACCGAGCAGACGGTGCAGGACGGGCAGTACTCCGGCACGTCCGCTCCGCTGCTCGTCGTCGACGGCCTGACGACGGAGTTCTCCACGCCCGACGGCCCCGTCGCCGCGCTCCGGAACGCCGGCCTCGTGCTCCCCCGAGGCCGGACGCTCGGCCTGGTCGGCGAATCCGGATCGGGCAAATCCGTCCTGGTCCGATCGGTCATGCGGCTGCTGCGGTCCCGCGGCGTGCGGCACGAGGGCAGCGTCCGGTTCGACGGAGAGGAACTCCTCACCGCGTCGAACGCCCAGATGCGCAAGATCTGGGGCAACCGCATCGCGATGGTGTTCCAGGACCCCATGACGACGCTCCACCCCAACCACCGGATCGGGTTCCAGATCACCGAGGCCCTCCGCGAACACCTGCCCCTCTCCCCCGAGGAGGCCCGCGACCGCGCACTCCGGCTCCTGGAGAGCGTGGCGATCCCCGAGCCCGCCCGGCGGCTCCGGCAGTACCCCCACGAGCTGTCCGGCGGGATGCGGCAGCGGATCGTCATCGCCATCGCCATCGCCTGCGACCCGGACCTGCTGCTCGCCGACGAGCCCACCACCGCACTGGACGTCACCGTCCAGGCCCAGGTCCTCGACCTGCTCAGCCTGCACCGGTCCCGGCGCGGCATGGCGATGATCCTGGTCAGCCACGACCTCGCGGTCGTATCGAGCAGGACGGACGAACTCGCCGTGATGTACAGCGGCCAGATCGTCGAGTCCGGCCCGACCGCGGCGGTCCTCGACGCGCCGCTGATGCCGTACACCGCGGCGCTCCTGCGGTCCACGCCGACCGTGGACAAGGCGCCGGGAAGCCGTCTCCACACGATCCCCGGCGAGCCGCTGCCACCGGAGCGCCAGGTGACCGGCTGCCGGTTCGCATCCAGGTGCCGCTACGCCGTCGAACGATGCCTCACCACGGAGCCGCCCCTGGCGACCACCGCCGGCGGACGCGGCTACCGGTGCCACCTGCCGCTGAACGGGACCGCCGCGCAGGAGGCCCTCGCCGCCAACCTCGCGCGCGGGCGCACGGCGGCGAACCTCGCGGTGACCGAGACCGACGTCACGAGAGGAGCCTGACCATGGCGGGTACGGGAAAGGCGCACCTGAGGAGCACCGGCACGGTGCTTCGCGCCGAGGACCTCGTCGTCGAGTTCCCGCTGCGCGGCGGCAAGCGCGTCCACGCCGTCTCGGGCGTCGACTTCGACATCCTGCCCGGTGAGACACTCGCTTTGGTCGGCGAGTCCGGCTCCGGCAAGTCGACCACCGCGAAGGCCATCGTTCAGTTGGAGAAGCCGACATCGGGACATGTGCACTTCGAAGGCGATGACTTGACCGTCCTGCGGTCCGGCGCCCTGCGCCAGGTACGGTCGCGGCTGCAGATGGTGTTCCAGGACCCGATCGCCTCCCTCAACCCGTGGCGGGAGGTCCTCGACATCGTCGCCGAGCCACTGCAGATATGGCGACGGGGCACCCGCCGGGAGCAGCTTGACGCGGCCCGCACCGCCATGCGCTCCGTGGGACTGGACCCCGAGACGATGGGAGGGCGCCGCGCGTCGGAACTGTCCGGGGGGCAGTGCCAGCGCGTCTCGATCGCCCGCGCGCTCATGCTCGAACCGCGGGTCGTCATCTGCGACGAACCAGTCGCGGCACTCGACGTCTCGGTTCAGGCCCAGATCCTCAACCTGCTCGGCGACCTCAAAGCACAACTGGACCTGTCGATGCTGTTCATCAGCCACGACCTGGCGGTCGTGCGGATGGTGAGCGACCGGGTCATGGTCATGTACCTCGGCAAGATCTGCGAAGTGGCCTCCGCCGAGAGCCTGTACGAGGCACCCAGCCATCCCTACACCGTCCTGCTGCTTGATTCCATACCCCGCCTCGGTCAAGCGTCGGCCGCTCCCGGGTACGGCCTGGGCACCGAGATCCCCTCCCCCATCGACCCGCCCTCAGGCTGCCGGTTCCGCACCAGATGCCCACTGGCGACCGACCTCTGCACGAGGGAAGAGCCCGTCCTGAGAAAGATCGCCGACGACCACTACGTCGCCTGCCACCACAAGGGATCAGGACGATCTGACGCTGACAACGAGGTTCTTCCGCTCTCCGGACATCTGGACTGAGGTCCCCCTTCGTCATCAGGAAGGACGACCGCCAACCCTCACCGCGCCCACCGGGTCGGGGAGAAGACGGCGGTAAACAGCTCTTCCATGCACGCATCGTGCGCGTGACGAAACGCCCCCGACGCGCAGTGGCTCGACCGGGCCTCGCGGGACGCGCTGCTGTTCGCCGCGCGGCGCCTGCGGGCCGAGGGCGTGGTCATGCTCTTCACCGTCCGGGACGGCGAGGGCGGCTTCCCCGCGGCGGGCCTGCCGGAGCTGCGGCTGGCCGGACTGGCGCCGGAGGCGGCGGCCGCCCTGCTCGACCGGTCCCCGCTCGACCCCGCCCTGCGCTACCGGCTGCTCGCCGAGGCGGACGGGAACCCGCTGGCGCTGCTGGAGCTGCCGGTCGCGCTGGCCGCCGAGGGCGGCGGGACATTCGCGCCGCGCGCGCTCCCGCTGACCGACCGGCTGCGGCTGGCCTTCCACGGCCAGGTCGGCCGGATGCCGGAGGCGTGCCAGAGCGTGCTGCTGGCGGCGGCGGCCGAGGAGTCCGGCGAGGTGGCGGTGATCCTGCGCGCCGCCGCCGCGCTGGGCGCGACCGTCGAGGCGCTGGCCCCCGCCGAGCGGGCCGGGCTTGTGCTGCGCGGGGACGCCGACGGCACGATCCGCTTCCGCCACCCGCTGGTCCGCGCCGCCGTCTACCAGCGGGCGCCGCAGGGCGACGATCGCGACGGCGGCGGCGAGCCGGACGTGGAGTCTTCTCAGGCCGGACGTCGACCTCGGCAGCCCGCTGCCGCAGGCCCATGCCCACAATGACTACCACCACGAGCGTCCGTTGATGGACGCCCTGGTCACCGTCGGCGGCTCCTATGTCGCCGTCGGGCCGGACGGAACTGTGATCGTCGCGCCGGCCGGGGACGATCTGGACGCCGGCGGGGTGCGCAACCGCGACACGTTCGCGCTCGTCGGCCCCATGCCGGGTGAGGTGGCCGCCCGGTTCCTGGGCGGCTGGTCCAGCGAACCATGGCTGCGATCCGGGCCTGAGTCGCAGCCGATCCACCTGTTCGTCAGGCGTCCGGCTCCACCGTGCTGCGGATGTTCATCGAGGGCCGGCACCCGGCTCCCGCCGATGTGCCTGAACGCACTGTGAGCGTCGAGGTTCCGGCGGCACTGGCGGAGTTCTACCGCTCGCGCACCTCGGCGTGCCGTGGAGGGGCTTGGACGGTTGAGTCGCCCGCTCGCGGACCGCCGTGTTCGCTCGGTGTTCGCTCGGCGGTTTCGAAACGGGACGACACGGAGCGGCGGAGCATGAGTTCTTCGAACACCGTCGGTGGGAGCCCGTGGTTGGCGGGTGGTCGCGCGGCACGGTCCTTATGCGCCGTGCCGCGCGAAAAACTCAGTGGATAGAGAGTGCGATGTCGGTCACGTACCATTTTCCGCTGATGTTGCCAGCATTGACCCCGAGTTGGATATCGTCCTTTTTGAGCCCGGTGGAGTTGGAGAGGACGATCGCTGTGAGGGTCTGCCCGTCCACGGTGATCTGATCTCCACTCACCGTCACCGTCCCGCCGGACGACTTTACGTCGGCCACCTTCACCTGCGGTGATGTCCCGAGGTTCGCCGGTGTGAAGGAAGGTTGCAAACGGCGGAGCATGTTCGCGGCACGCCCTCCGGAGCCGCACGCCTCCGAGGTGGCGGGGTTCGGAGCCGAATGCTTATCTGGTGCGACCGCCATGGACATGCATGCCTGCTTGAGCTGATTCGTGACCAACGCGGTGGTCCAGTTGCGCACCACCGCCTCGGGGGAGGACTGGCTCCCGGCACTTCCCTTCGGTGCGGACGGGGGTTGGGGGGACTGCGTTGGACTCTCCTTGGCCGCCGGCTCCGCCTGCGTGGACTCGTCCGAGCAACCGGCCGCCACGGCCCCCAAGAGGAGAACGCCGACCAGCCAACCGATAGCGGACTCTTTCTGACCGTGCTGTACTGTGCTGTTCCGGCGCACCATCGTCCATCTCCTTCTTGTTCATCGGGCGCCGGCGCAAATTATTCAATCCGTTCTCGGCTCTCGAACGGACTAATAAATTCCGGCGATAAAACAGACGCAGCCCCTGACAACAGAAGCCGCACTATGAGTGCGTTCTTCGGACCATGTGCCGCACGTGATCGATGATCATACCCCGATCGGTGTCTCGGAGGGAACTCGGGTAGGGCCGCCGTCAAGCGATGGCACGGGCCGGGAGTGCAAGGGGCTCAACGAACGGCTGTACCGGGCTAAAATCACCGCCACGGGGTGAACGGCCAATTCTCAATCCCCGAGAATGTGGAGACTAGTTATGCCCACCTCGGCCTTGCCGTGCATGGAAATTGGGATCGATGCGGATAGGCTGACATAGAATGGCCCCCAGAGCACCGCACTGATACGTCAATTTCAGCTTTTAATCCGTAGGTTGTGGGTTCGAGGAGTTGGGTCGCGCACCGACCGGTCGTCAGGTGCAGACGATATGCGGCCACCCCCGGCAGAGCTGTCGGCGGCCGAACGGCAGCGTGTACCGGCGGTGCTGGACTCGCCCCCCGGTCGAGGTCAACGTCGTCGGCTTTCGGGACGACCGGCGGTATCTCGTAGCGACCGGATGATGAGTTGGTGTACTTCGGCGTTCTTGTTCCGGGTGATCGCGAGGATCTGCCGCCCGAGCCAGTTGGGGTCGTCCACTCCTACCAGGGCGATGTTCTGCGGGACGATGGGGACCAGGATCTCGGGGATGAGGCAGACGCCCAGTCCGGCGGCGACGAGACCGAAGCGGCCATGCCAGGTGCGAACACGGAAGGCGATCAGCGGGTCGGTCAGGGTGGGCCACGCGCCGAACTGTGGTTCGTCCGAGGGTCCCTTTCCGACGATCCATGACTCGGCCGCGAGTTCATGCGCGGGCACGCCTGCCTCGGCGTCGGCCAGCCGGTGACCACGCGGCACGCCGACCGTCAGCGCGCCGCCGGGTAGCCGGGTGATTCGCAGTCCCTCGAAGGCCGGTTGGGGCAGGCCGGGTCCCGATGCCACGACGGCCACGTCCAGCCGCCCGCCGGTGACCTGGCGCACGAGGTGCTGCGAGGACGCCTCGGTGATGGCGAACGTCAACTGGGCGTTCTGCTCCAGCGCCCTGGCCAGTGCGAAGGGGAGCAGCGCGGCATTCGCGGCGGGGAAGGCCCCCACCCGTACGCGAACCTCAGGTCCGGCCGTCAGGTCGTTGAGCCGGTCGTTGAGCCGGTCGAGCTCGGAGAGCGTCTCAGCTGCGAACCGCGCGACGACCTCGCCCGCGCGCGTCGGCCGGACGCCGCGGGGCTTGCGCACGAAAAGCGGCTGCCCAGCCGCCTTCTCGGCGGCGGCGACCTGCCGGGAGATGGCGGGCTGGGAGTAGCCGAGGGCGCGCGCCGCACCGCTCAGCGAGCCGTGCGCCGCCACGGCGCGAACGACCCGGAGGGAGTTGATGTCGAGTTCGGACACCGCTCCATGCTAGGCGCCGACCTATGCAGGAAGGTTATGGCGAACGCTCACGAATTGCATGGCGCGTAAGGTCCATGACCCACCCCGGTTGGCTATGGTCGATATCGACGAACCAATCAGGCAGCAACTCAAGGAGTTTCTCGTGAGCGAGTTCATTTCCCCCGATGACACCAGTTATGACGATCGGGCGCGTGCTCTGGCCCGCATCGGCCGAGAGGCAATCGCGGTGGCCGACGACAAGAAGCTGGATGCATATTTCGCCGACGATTTCGTTTTTCACGGGCCGGATGGCGACCTGGACTACCCGCAACTACGGTCCCACTTCGCCGCCATGCGCGCCGCATTCGAAGGATTCGCCTGCGAGCGGCGGGCTATCGTCAGCCAAGGGGAATTCATCGGTTCCCGTACCAGCATGTCGGGCCAGTTTACCGCACCTTTCAAGGCTTCCCCCATCGGCACAATCGAGCCGAACGGGCAGCCGATGAGGCTCGAACTGATCAACATTTTCCGCTATGACGAGGACGACCGCCTGGCCGAGGAGTGGGTCCAGTACGACAACCTCGCATTCCTCCGGCAACTGGGCGTCGATATCGCTGTGGGGCGATGACCGTCCCGCCCGCGCGAGGTGGTGGCCGACAGACGAGGCCGCCGACGGGCGAGCCACAAGAACACCAACGGTCCGTGTCGGCTCGTTGTCGGCTCGACGGTTCCGAACTGGATCGGCACGCAACGGCCGAATGCAGGCTTGCCGGTAACCCCGCACCGACGAATCGAGACCGGCGCGCCAGCTGTATTTGGTTAGTCCTTTCGCAGGTCGGCCGGCAAGGGCAGGGAGCCGAGGCTCTCGATCACGCCGCCACAGCCGCAGGACGCGGGCGCACGCCGTCCGTTGGACGGGCGTGGGTGCGCGGCCGAGCCGGTTCGGGACGCTCGCTGGGCGCCCGGTGCCGCACCAGACCCGCCCGTGTGCGACTCGCCACCAAGCCGCCACGGCGCGCCGGGGTCCGGCGAGGACGGCGCGTGGTGGTGCCCGGCACCGCGCCCGCGGCCTGGAGCAGGTACGCGGCGGTCTTCTCCGCCGCGACGTGCGCCACCTCCGGCCAGACCGAGGTGTAGGTGTCGGCGGTCAGCACGATGTTGGAATGCCCCGGCATCTCCTGCACCACCCTCAACTCCACCTCCGCTGCCAAGGCGAGGGTGGCCGCGCCGTGCCGCAGGTCATGCAACCGGATCGGCGGCATCCCGTGCTCGGCGAGCAGTCTCTGGAAGGCGTGGGTGAGGGTGCCGGGGCGATCGAGGTGCCGTTTCGGTTGGTGAACACATAGCCGCTGTCGCAGTAGCCGTCGCCGTAGGCGTCCGCCTCCGCCAGCGCCGCGAGCGGTGCGCGCGCAGCGCGGCGATGGTGGTGCGGTCCAGCGCGATCACGCGGTGCTGTGCGCGGTCTTGGGCGGGCCCACCACCGCACGCGGCCGCCGCGTCGGCGGCAACGCCACCAGTGACGCCGGGTTGTCCTCGACCAGCCCTTGCCTGAGCGCAGCGTTCAGCGCGGCGCGCAGCGTGGCCCGAATCCGATCCAGGGTCGCCGCCTTCAGCCGCCGTCCCGACTCCTCGTGCTCGCGGCTGATGATGGCGAACATCTTCTCCACGTGCGCCACCGACACCTCCGCCAGCAGCATCCGATGTCGCGCGTCCGTCTCTCCTTCGCACCGCGATGGGCGACCTGATTCCGCTTCTCCTGGTAGGGATTGTTCGGAACCGGGATCGTCAGGATGTTGCCGGACGATCCGCGGGCCTCACGCCGTTGAGGAGGATGCGGGCGGTTCTGTCGACCCAGTCCGCGGTGAGGCCGTCAGGCCCTCTGATCAGCATTGCGGCCAGGGCGGAGCCGATGATCATCTCCAGGATCACGACCGTGTCGACGTCGGCGTCCAGTTCTCCGCTCTCGACGGCCGCGGCGAGGTCGGCGTCGAGGCCGCGCCAGCCCTCGGCGGAGAACCGCTCGAGGATGCGCCGGTGGAGGACCGGGTCGGTCGCGGCTTCGGCTATCAGGCCGGGGACGGCGATTCGGGCCAGTGGGGTGGTCAGGAGTTCCGCGATCCGTCGCACCAGTTCGCGCAGGTCTTCGGCGAACGAGCCGGTCCGCAGGGGGCCGGTGGTGACGCTGTCTCGGAAGGTCGCCTCGTGTATGAGGTGGGCTTTGCCGGGCCAGCGCCGATAGACGGCGGGCCGGGACGTGCCGGCGCGGTCGGCGACGGCGGCCACGGTCACTTCGGCGTAGCCGACCTCCGTCAGGAGTTCGGCGGCGGCGTCCAGGACGGCGCCGTCGATGCGGGCGTCACGCGGTCTTCCGGTGGGGTTGTTCATTTCCGAGCAAAGTGTAACGTAACTGCCGTGCAGCAGCCGCGAAGTAAGCTCGTCGAGTTGTCGGACGTCATCGACGCGAGGTACGGCGGAAAGGCCCTCGGCCTCGCGAAGCTGGCCGCCGCCGGTTTCCCGGTGCCCGCCGCCTTCGTCATCGCGAACGCCGATGCCGGCGACCTTCCCGTCGATCTCGAAGCGCGCTACGCCCGGATGGCCGCCTCGGCCGGGGCGGTCGCGGTGCGTTCTTCGGCTTCGGGCGAGGACGGCCTCGAGAGTTCCTTCGCCGGCCAGTACGAGACGGTCCTGGACGTGAACGGGTACGAGGAACTCCTCGCCGCGATCCGGCATTGTGCGGCCGGGGCGTCCACGGAGCGAGCAGCCGCCTACCGGCCCGGCGCCGGGATGACCGGCCCGATGCACCTCGTGGTCCAGGAAATGGTCGACGCGCGCGCCGCCGGTGTCGTGTTCACCGCCGATCCGGCCAGCGGCCGACGCGACATCTGCGTGGTCGACGCGGTTCCCGGGCCGGGAGAGTCGCTGGTCGACGGCTCCGCGAGCTCGGACCACTACGAGGTCGACCGCGCCGGAAAGATCATGGACCGGCAGATCGCGTCGAGTCCGGCACTCACCGATGACGAGGTCATGGCCGTCGTCGCCGGCGCGCGCGCCGCGGAGGCGCGGTGGGAAATGCCCCTGGACCTCGAGTGGGCGATCGACCGGACTGGCGAGATCCGCTGGCTGCAGGCACGGCCGATCACCACCCTGCCCGGGGACCTGAACGAGATGGACAGCACGGTCGCGGGCGAGGACCACGTCTACACCCGGTGCAACATCGGCGAGATGATGCCGGGTGCCTTCTGCCCGCTCACCGCGTCCGTCAGCGGCCGAGCGATCGAGTACGCGATGCAACTGGTCCAGGTCGCCGGCGGTTTCCAGAAATCCTACCGGGAGGACCGCTGGCTGCAGTTGGGCTACTTCTCAGGTCACCTGTTCCTCAACATGACCGAAGGTACGGCTCTGAGCTCGGGAATCCTCGGCAACTCCCTCGAGCAGTACTCGCTCTCGATCGCGGGCAGGGTCGTGGACGAGCTGGTGCCGAAGCCGCCGAAGCCGTTCGCCCGCCGCCTGGTCAACACCGTCCGGCTCACGGCCTTCGCGCTCTCGGCAGGGCACGCGATCCGCCGTCTGGACCGCGAGCTGGCCCGCTTCGAGGCGCCGTCCGCGGCGGAGCCGGCGGCCCTGCTCGCCGAACTCGACGCGGGGATCGAGCTCTACAACGAGGCCACGCTCACCCACGTCCGGTCCTCCTCGCGGTCCGCCGTCGCCGCGAACGTGCTCGAACAGACGGTGCTGCGCGAAGCGACCCGTGCGGGCCGGAGCGAGGACGAGGGCCGCTCCCAGGCCGCCGCGATGATGGCCGGGGCCGCCGACGTCGAGAGCGCCGTCATGCTGGAGCAGCTGGACGACGTGGTGGGCCGCCTGGCCGGGGACCCGGCGGCAGCCGAGGCGTTCCTCGAACGGGATGCCGCCGAGGCCGTGACCGGGCTGACCGGAGGCACCGGTCCGATCAGCCGCACATTCAACGAGTTTCTGCGGCGCCATGGCCACCGGGGGTACCGGGAGCTGTGCATGCGGGATCGGTCATGGCGGGACGACCCCGACGGTCTCGGCACGATCATGCAGGCCATGCTCCGTGCCCGCCTGAACGCCGGCGACGCCGTCCGCCCGACTCCGGCACCGCCGCAGCAAGGCGTTTCCCGGACGGTGCGGGCGATGGCCCGCCTGGCGCAGGCCGGGGCACGCGGACGTGAGGCGACCAAGTCTCGAATGGTCATGGTCGCCTACCTGCTCAGCCGTGGCTATCGCCTGCTGGGCGAGCGGTTGGCCGCGGCCGGGCGACTGCCCGATGCAGACCTGGTGTTCTTCTTCGACAGGTCGGAGCTGCCGGCACTGGTGGGTACCGGAGACGTCCGGGACCTGATCGACCGTGCCGCGGCGCGACGGTCGGCGCTTCCGTTCCAGGCCCGGCTCGAGTTCCCGGACGTCTCCGTCGGCAAGCCCGTTCCGACCCGGCCCAAGCCCCCGGAGGGAATCGAGGACGGGGTGATCGTCGGCCGTCCCGCGTGCGGCGGGGTCGTGGAGGGGACCGTCCGGGTCGCGACGACGGTCGCGCAAGCTCGGGAACTGCATCCCGGCGAGATCCTGGTCGCGCCCGTGACGGACGTCGGCTGGACGCCGTACTTCACCCTGATCGCCGCGCTCGTCACCGACATCGGCAGCTCGGTCTCCCACGGCGCCGTCGTCGCCCGCGAGTACGGCCTGCCCTGCGTGGTCAATACCCAGGGCGCCACCCGCGTGCTCCGCACCGGCGACCGGGTCCGGGTCGACGGCGACCGCGGCACTGTGACGCTGCTGAATCGCACCCTCGTTCCGTCCTCTTCCGCCACCGCATAGTCCTGGTGGTTGCACATACGCCCGAGGTGCCCGGCGTCTTACCGCTCGACGAGTTCCCGATCCAGCAGATCCCCGCCCCCATCGAGTGGGTCGGCGGCGACCGCAACTTCTACGACCGGTCGTACTGGAACGCCCATGACCGCACCGGCGACCTCATGATGATCCAGCGTCGGACGAGCGGTCTGGCGCGAAGAAGGCGGGGCCCCGCTCGAAGGTTGGGGGCTGTACGAGCACGGCGTCATCGGGATCCGGGGGAACCTCATGCCGTGTTGATCGCGGGGGCCAGCCAGCGGTCGAGGAGGGCGCGGAGCCGGGCTTCGTCCTGCGTCGGCCGACTCGGGTGCTGCAACAGCGATGTCAGGAGTCGCATGATGATCTCGGCGAGCCCGTTGAGGTCGTCTTCGCCGATGCCGACGGCGGCCCAGTCGACGGGGAAGCGCTGCAGCATCTTGGCGCCGTAGGCGATGGTGTCCGCGGTGGTGGCGCCGCGACCGAAGGCGCTCGAGTCCCCGAGTTGCAGCAGCAGGCTCAGCCGCGGCTCGGTCGGGATGGTCCGCACGCAGAAGACCATGCCCTCGACCACGGCCTCGGCCGGATCGCCGATCCCTTGGAGGTGGGCGATCAGCTGATCGACGAACGACTCCGCGCCCTGGGCCGCGACCTCACCGATGATGTCGCTGATCCGGTCGAAGTGTCGGTAGACGGTCTGGCGGGTGACACCGAGCTCGTTCGCGACGTCGGAGAGGGTCGTCTTGGTGACGCCGTGCCTGTCGACGCAGCGGGCGGTCGCGTCGATGATGCGCTGCCGGGCCTCGGCATCTGATGCGGGAGGCCGGCCTCCCCAGCCGTGGCGCGCCATGACCCTAGGATCGCACAGGCGCCGCGACCGATCGTGCCCTGGTCGCACGGAGCGCGACCAGAATGAATCCGGTTGCGGCGACGGTGCACAACGCGGCGTACCACAGGCTGCCGGTCGGCGTGCCCTGCTCGGTGACGCCGTTGGTCGCCGCGAAGTACGTCGGCAGTGCGATCAGCCACAGGACGACGTGGACGCCCAGGTACAGCGCCGGATAGGTCCGCGCGAACAGCGGCGACGCCACCGGGGTCACCGTGTCGGCGCGCACCGCGCGCCAGGCGTCCACCAGCAGGAAGAGGCCGACGATCCAGACCACGGAGAGTTCGGTGCCGAGGATGGCCCGCTGGATCCCGAGCCGGTCCTCACCGCGGAAGGCCCCGCTGGGCGCGCTCACGATGATCATCGCCAGCGGGGTCAGGGCGCCGGCGACGACGGTACGCCGGCCGATCCGCCGTCCGGTGAGGGTGCCGCGGCCGTCCCTTTCCCCGACCAGGCGGACGACGAGGTAGGTCATGGCGCCGAAGGAGACCGAGGCGAACAGGAGCATGCTGTTCATCGGCACCGAGGCGAGCGCCGGCTGGTTGATCGTCTCGTTGTCGGTGTTCCAGGCCCACCACTTCAGCTGGGGCCCCAGGTGGTCGAAGATCTCGTAGAAGACCTGGCAGGCGAACGCGACCGCCATCGAGCCGAGCAGCGGGCCGCGCCGCGCGAAGACGCCCAGGGCCCGGACCAGCTCGTAGGCGAGCTGCGACAGTGCGGGGTAGAAGGCCACGATGTAGAGCGGCAGCCGGTCGTACATGAACTGCACGGTGAACACGTTGTGGGAGAAGATGAACCCGACGTGCTCCTCCAGGCCGAACCAGCCGGGGAAGTAGAGCGGCGGCTCGATCACGGCCAGGTACACGACCGAGGCGAACCACAGCGAGATGTTGACCGGATCGCCGTCGCGCCGCCACCGCCGCCACGCGTGGACGAGCGCGAACACGGCTCCGCCGATGACGAGTAGCTCAAGGACCGGCATGGTGCCGTTCTCGAGGCCGAGCGGGTTGCGGAAGTCGATCACGGGATCGGCGTCGTGGCAGGAGAAGCCGAGTCTCTCGGCGACACGCGCGGCCGCCGCGTCACAGGTGTGGTCCATTCCTCGCCTCCGGGATCAGGCGCCGACGCGGTCGTCACCGCGGCGGGCTCCACTGGACGACGCACGCCCCGGTCCGCGGTAGCCGGTGAAGTCGGTGCCCGGCGGGTCGCGCCGGGCGTCGAACCCGCCGGGCACCACCGTGCGGCCGAGCCGCTGGCGCGCCTTGTAGCGCGCGAGGCCGAACCAGAACCTCGGGTCGGTGAGCATCTCCTTGAGCGACTTGTCGAGGTTGAACACCTGGGCGAAGGTCTCCTCGACGTAGGCGTCCTCGCGGCTGGTGGCGTTGATGGCGTTGAAGATCGGCCAGCTGAAGCGCGCGACCAGCCTGCGCCGCCAGGGGGCGGCGACCTCGCTCCCGGTCGCGAAGTCGTAGGCCTGGTCACGCGCCATCGCGAGCATCCAGGGCACGTCGAGGGACTTCTTCTGCCGGTCGAGGAACTCGCGGAAGAAGGCCAGATCCACCGCGTCGCGACGGCGCAGCATCTCACCGAGGATGAGCGCGGAGCGGGCCGCCGAACTCATCCCCTGGGCGTAGAACGGATTGAAGGCGCAGATCGAGTCACCGACGCAGACCAGCCCGATCGGTGGCACGTCGACCAGGTCGAAGCGGCGCCATTTGTTGCCGGTCGAACGAGTCAGATGCACTTCGGAGGTCGGTGTGCACGCACGCGCCGCCTGGCCGAAGGCCGTGGCCCTCACACGGGTCAGCGCGGCCTCGAACGCGTCGGTCCTGCGCGGCATCTGGATGCCCCAGGACCCCATGCACACGATGGCGCGGTCGCCCTCGATCGGGAAGAAGTTGCTGAGGAATTCGTGCTCCTCGGGGTGGTCGCCGGTGTCCTGGGTCGGCGTGATGACCAGGTGCTTCCACCACCACGATTCGGGGCGCCGGTCGGCGGGAGGCAGGTCGTACCACCGGGAGATGTAGGTGACTTTGGCGTCGAGGGTCTTTTCCGGTGGCACGGACCAGCCGGCCGCGCCGAGCCAGTCGATGACCGAGGAGCCGCGCCCCAGCGCGTCGACGACCAGGTCGGCGGCCAGGTAGCCCTCGTCATCGTGGGCGGTGCGGTACTCGACTCCCTCGACGCGCCCGTGCGCGGTGCCGCCCCCGGTCGACCGCAACCCGGTGACGGTCACGCCCTCCCGGATCTCGATGGCCGGCAGTTCACGAACCTTGTCACGCAGGACACGTTCGATGAGCGCCCGGGAGCTGTAGACCATCGTCATCGTTCCGGACTTGCGGGGGGCCCAGCCGTCGTTCTCGCAGTAGGCCGCGTCCATCGACGGCATCAGATGCATCCCGCCGCCGGCGATCAGCGCCTCCTCGAACCCGGGGAAGATCTCGCCGATCGCGCGGCGGCCGGAATTGAGGAGGAAATGCGGATGCTTGCTCTGCGGCACCCCCCGGCGGTGCTCCGTGTCCGGCGGAAGCTCGTCCCGCTCCAGGACGACCACCTCGTCGAAGTGCTCCGCGAGCACTCCGGCAGAGCACAGTCCCGCCACGCTGCCGCCGAGTACCACGGCCGTCCTGCTCCGCATCCGGACCTACTTTCATTCATACATATGATGGATGAATGTATGATTCGGAAGGTGGCGAGTCAACCCCTGGCCCGCCTCCAGAACGCCTCGCAGACTCCGTGAGTCCCGTTAGCCTCGGGCATTCACCGGACGGCAGGTTGAGAGTGACCGTGCAGTACTCCAGCCGCACTTATTGATCGATGAGTCGTCGTCTCGCTCCCACGTGGCAGGCATCGCGCATCCGCCGCTCCCGCCGACCGGAACGGCCGGTCACTCATTGGCCTGGTGGGCTGTCCCAGCCGGAGACGAACCATTGGACTTCTCCGGTGGCCGGGTCGTACAACGGCCGGTTGAGGGTGCCGATGTTGCCTCCGTAGATGTGGATCCCGACGGTGGGCTCGTCGCCGACGGCCGCGACGGCGTGGACGTCATCGTCGGTCGTGCAGCATACGGTGACCTGTCCGCGTTCCCACACGTGCTCACCGGCCGGCGTCAGGGCCCTCCTGGGCTCGGATGCCACGGGCTTGAGATAGCGGGTCTCGCGTTCGGCCCCGGCGTAGATTCCGGCGACGCCCCATGTCCGGTGTCCGTGGACGGGTGTGTGCTGACCCACATCCCAGACGACGCACGCCAGTGACCAGCTGTCGTCGGGAGCGATGTAGACCGGGTAGTTGACATGGTGCTCGTTCGACGGACTGGTGAGTTCGGGCGGGAGCCGGTAGTCACCGGCCAGCAGCTCAGACAACCGCTCGGCGATCCTCTTGGTGATCTCGTGCTCGTCGTGGATGGTGCTGACCAGAGACGTCACGTCTTTGATGAAGGTTTCCATGGGCAGCCTCCTACGACTCGATTGCCTTCGCGGTCATCGGCGTTTGGCGGTGAAGGTCAGGTGGGTGACGCCGGAGGGGAAAGGTGGTGCCGCCCTGCATCTCGATCGGTGGCCGGGGGCGGTGGGTGAGAACGAAGACCGGGGTGTGGAAG
>NZ_SMKB01000526.1:0-784 GCF_004348575.1 Actinomadura sp. 7K534 | reverse complement strand
CCACCTGGACCCGACTCCTCACCAACCTCGCCACCCTCCACACCCAAGGCACCCACCTCAACTGGCCCCACATCCTCGAAGCCATCGGCATCACAGCTCCGAGTGAGCCCATAGCCCTGCCGAACTATGCGTTTCAGAGGCAGCGCTACTGGCTGGAGGTTCCTGCCGGGGCCTCCGACGTCGCGTCGGCGGGATTGGAGGCGGGCGGCCATCCGCTGCTCGGCGCCTGCGTGACGCTCGCCGACGAGCAGACCACCGTTTTCACCGGACGCCTGTCCCTGGACACCCACCCCTGGCTCGCCGACCACGCCATCAACGACACACCCGTCCTCCCCGGCACCGCCTACCTAGAACTCGCCATCCACGCAGGCGACCACACCGGAACACCCCACATCGAGGAACTGAGTCTCCACACGCCTCTCACCCTCGTCGCCCCCACCCAGATCCAGATAACCGTTGCCGCCCCCGACGGCGACGGCCGTCGCGCCCTGACCATCCACTCCCGCCGCGCCAGCGACGATGCCGACGAGCCCTGGACCTGCCACGCCACCGGCATCCTCAGCCCTGCCGCCGCGACGGCAGCCGCGATCGATCCGGCCGGTTCCGCACCCTGGCCGCCGACCGACGCAGAGCAGGTGCCGACCGACGACCTCTACGAGCAGTTCGACGACCTGGGACTCAACTACGGGCCCCTCTTCCAGGGCGTCCGCACCGCCTGGCGCGCCTCCGGCGCGATCTACGCCGAGGTCCAGCTCCCCGACCCCGACGCCGCCACCGGCTACAC
>NZ_SMKB01000525.1:0-787 GCF_004348575.1 Actinomadura sp. 7K534 | reverse complement strand
ACCCCCACCACATCACCACCCCCCACTACTGGACCCAACACATCCGCCAACCCGTCCACTTCACCCAAAGCATCCAAACCCTCCACCAAAACAACACCACCACCTACCTCGAAATCACCCCACACCCCACACTCACCCCGCTAATTCACGGCACGCTCGCCGATCTGGGTGTACCTGCCGAGGACGTTGTCGTCACGCCGACTTTGCGCGACGGCCACCAGGAGCTGCCCACTTTTCTTTCAGCGCTCGGGCGCCTGCACGCTTTCGGCACCGAACTCGACTGGCCACGGGTCCTCGATGAATTGGGCGTCCCGCGTCCCACGACACCAGTGGTCCTGCCCACCTATGCGTTCCAGCGACAGCGCTACTGGGTGAAGGCACAGGTCGGAGCGGGCGACGTCACTTCAGCCGGTTTGGAGACGGGCGGCCATCCGCTGCTCGGCGCCTGCGTGACGCTCGCCGACGAGCAGACCACCGTGTTCACCGGGCGCCTGTCCCTGGACACCCACCCCTGGCTCGCCGACCACGCCGTCAACGGCGTGCCCGTCCTCCCCGGCACCGCCTACCTCGAACTCGCCATCCATGCAGGCGACCACACCGGCACACCTCACATCGAAGAGCTCACGCTCCAGGCCCCCATGACCTTGCGAGCCGGTACACCGCTCCGACTCCAGGTCACGCTCCAGGCACCCGACGACAACGGTCACCGAGCCTTGACCATCCACTCACGCTCCGACGATGGCGACGCCGACGAGCAGCCCTGGACCTGCCACGCCACCGGCACCCT
>NZ_SMKB01000055.1:0-35703 GCF_004348575.1 Actinomadura sp. 7K534 | reverse complement strand
GGCGTCCCCCACCGGCCGGGCCGGCGGCATCACCCGAGCCGTGCCGCCGGTCCGGCCCCGGACACCGGGGCGCCGCGCAGGCGCCCTCCCCCAGAGGCCGGGCGGGCACGCCGTCCGGCGCGAGACGGGAGGAGGTGGGAAGCAGCCCCCAGACGAACCGGCATTCGGCCGATGAACACCCCAGGCGGCCGGAACTCCGTCCGACCCCCGTCCCGGCCGCCGGCGCAGTCGCAGCAGGGATGACTGCGGAACCGGGCCCGTGAAGCGCCACGGGCCCGGTTCACAGCCGTTTGCGCCAGACCTGCCCGTGGATCACGTCGCCGAAGCGCTCGACCGGCGGCTCCTCCGCTTCCAGGACGAACCCCGCCCGCTCGTAGATGCGGTGCGCCGGACGCTGCAGCGCCGTCGTCCACAGCATGATCTCCGAGTACCCCGTCTCGGCGGCGAAGCGGACGCACTCGCCGACCAGCGCGGCGCCGATGCCCATGCCGCGGGCGTCCGGCTCGACGTGCAGCAGCCGGAGCTGCGCGACGTCGTCGGTGCGGCGGACGCAGAACACCCCGCCCACCCGCTCCCCGCCCGACTCGGCGATCCACGCGTTCTCCCGCCGCGGGTCGTGGTCCCGCACGTAGTCCGCGACGACGGACGCGACGAGGGCCTCGTAGCTCCGGTCCCAGCCGCACTCCAGGTGGTAGAGGGCGCCGTTGCGCTCCACCATCCAGCCGAGGTCGCCGGGGCGCAGCGGGCGCAGGACGAAGCCGTCCCCGCCGGGCCGGTCGCCGAGCACGTCCTCGATGGAGCGCATCGCGGCGAGCAGCCGGCTCCGGTCACCCGCGGAGAGGCCGTCCAGCAGGCCGCGGATCTCGGCGACGGACCGCTCGTCGAGCATCGCGAACACCTCCCGGCCGCGCGGGGTGAGCCGGGCGATCTGCCGGCGGGCGTCGTCCGGCGCGCGCTCCCGCTCGACCAGCCCGTCGGTCTCGAACCGGGCCAGCAGCCGGCTGAGATAGCCGGGGTCGAGGTCCAGCGCGCGGCGCAGCGCGAGGACCTCGGTCTCGCTCCGCTGCGCCAGCTCGAAGATCACCCGTGCTTCGGTGAGGGAGTACGGCGTCCGGACGAGCCCCTCCCCGAGCACGCCGATCACCCCGGTGTAGAACCGGTTGAACGACCGGACCGTGCCCACGTCCCCCTCGGCCACCGCCATGGCCGCCTCCTAATGTTTGACTCAGTCAAACATTAGTCGAGGAGACGGCCCGCATCCAGTGCCCGGAAAGGCCCGATCAGGCGCGCGCCGGGGCCTCCGCACCGCCCAGCGCCCGCGCCTCCTGCACGATCCGGCGCTCCACGAAGAAGGTCATCAGCGGCACGACGCCGCCGAGCACGATCAGCACCATCCGGCTCAGCGGCCAGCCGGTGCGCCGCCACAGGTCGTAGGCGGCCACCAGGTAGACCATGTAGAAGAAGCCGTGGATGGGCGAGACGACGGCCACCATCCCCGGCATGTCGGTCGGCCCGTACTTCAGCACCATGCCGATCGTCAGCAGCACGAGCAGCGTGCCGACCACCATGGCCAGGATCCGGTACCTGGTCACCGCGCCTTCCACAGATCACACCTTTCGTCGGCGGCCCGCCCGGGACGGTCCCGGCGCGGCCGGGTCAGCGGCGTCCGCCGCCCTGCGAGTTGAGCCGCGCGAGGTAGCGGTTGTAGGCGGCGAGTGCGGGGTCCTCGTCCTCCTGCCGCCGGATGATCTCCCGCTTGACCTCGGCCTCCGCGGGCTCCTCGATCACCTTGGGGGCCGGGGCGGCGCCCTTGCGCTCGTCGCGGATCATCTTGACCCACATGACGACCACGAACAGGGCGAAGATCGGCCACTCGAAGGTGTAGGCCCAGCTGCGGTCGTTGCCGCTCTGGGCGCGGTCGAACTGCCACCAGCCGAAGGCGAGGAACGCGCCGCACAGCACGATCGCCAGAGTGTGCAGCGCGAGCCAGCCCGGGGTGAAGAACCGTCGCACGTCACCGAGCCTACCCCCGCTCCGGCCGGGGCCGGCCACGACCCCGGCCGACGCCCCTACGGCCGGTCTCTCCGTTCCGACATGATTTGTCGGCGGCCGCCTCTACCTTCACCGCATGGCGAGCAGCACAGCGGCGGCAGGGGCCGCACAGTCGTACACCTACACGCGGCCGTCCGGGCTGGACGGGGGGCTCCTCGGCCTCTCCACCTCCGGCGGGACGACGAGCGGCGGGCCGCGGGCGCACCCGCACTTCTTCAGCGGCGTCCTCACCCGGCCCGCGCCGGCCGCGGCGGCGCTGCTCGGGCTGGCGGACGTCGCGCGGACCCGGTACTTCCAGCCGCGGCCGACCGCCTTCCGCGACCCGGTCGTCACGTGCAACGGCGACCGGCTGCGGCTGGAGTCGTTCTCCGCGTGCGGCGGCGTGTACGCCCGGCTGGACGTGCTGGAGGCCGCGATGGACGGCGAGGTGCACGACCGGGGCACGACCAACGTGGACGTGAACGGCCCGCTGCGCGAGGCCCTCGCCCGCGTGGGCGGCTCCGATCCACTGCACCTGGCGGTCGGCGCCGACGAACTGGCCGTGACCACGATGGACGGCGCGGTCGTGGAGAAGAAGGTGCCGCTGCCCGACCGGTGGCTCCGGGGTTTCGCCGAGGTCCAGGTGATCACGGCCGGGTTCGATCCGCGCGGCGAGCTGGCCGCGGCGGACGCCGTGCGCTTCCTGCGCTCGCTGCCCCGCGCGCCGCGCGGCGCGCTGTGGGCCGTGCCCGCGGGGCGGACGCTGCGGCTCACCTCCCGCCCGTCCCCCGGCGCGGTGTGCCTGGCCGGTCCCGACCGCCTGCGGACGATGCTGCCGCTGCTCCGCTTCGCCACGGCGCTGCGCGTCTACGGGCCGCCCGCCGGCGCGCAGAGCGGGCCGATGTCGAGCGTCTGGGAACTGGAGCTGCCCGGGATGCGGTACGTCCTGACGCTGTCGCCCGAGCACGGGCGGGGCTTCTCCGGGGAGGGCGCCGTGCTGGACGCCCTCTCCACCGACGAGGCCGCGGCGGACGCCGACCTGATCGGCGCGCTGCTGTCCTTCGAGCCGCGGGTCGACCCCGACCTGCTCGCCGAGCGCTCCGGCCTCACCCCGGCCAGGACGAAGGCGGCGCTGACCCAGCTGGGCACGTCCGGCCGCGTCGGTTTCGACACCGCCGAAGCCGCGTACTTCCACCGGGAGCTCCCCTACGACCCGGCGCGGGTCGCCGACCTCAACCCGCGGCTGCGCGCGGCGCGGGCGCTCGCGGAGGCCGGGGCCGTGCGGCTCGCGTCCGGCGACACGGCGGTCGTGCTGAGCAACGAGCAGGAGCGCAGGGTCCGCTTCATGGAGGGGCAGGCGACGTGCACGTGCCCGTGGTGGTACGACCATCGCGGGGAACGGGGGCCGTGCAAGCACGTCCTCGCCGCGGGCATCGTCCGCCGCGAGGCCGGCGCGGCCGCCGCAGGGGCGGAGGTCGCCCGATGAGCGCGTGGGACGACGTGCGAAAGGCGATCGACGCGGGTGACCGGGAGCAGACGGTCCGCGCCGTCACCGCGCTGGACGAGCCGGGACGGCGCGAGGTGGCCAAGGAGCTGCCGGGCGCGCTGAAGGCGATGCGGTCCGGCTCCCGTTTCGGGTTCCTGGGCTGGGAGGCGCAGGAGCCGCTGCTGCTGGCCGGGGCGGGCACGATCGGCGGCCCGGCGGCCGCGGCCGCCTGGCTGTGCCGGCGGGAGCTGCGGCTCTGGTGGGCGGAGGACGGGTTCGCCGGCCTCTGCGCGGCGCTGTGCGCGGTGACGGCCGGCCGCCCGGACGCGTGGCGCGCGGAGGTCGGCCGCCGCGTCGCCGCCCGGCTGCGCGTCTCCGGGGACACGTGGTTCCTGTGGCATCTCTCGGCGGCCCTGACCAGGTCCGCCGGTGCGCCGCCCCCGGAGTCGGACGGGTTCGTCGCAGGCTGGGCGGCCGAGGGCGGCCGCCCGGGCGAACTGTCCGGGGATCCGTTCCTGGACCCGCTCCTCCCCAGGCTCTTCGAGGTGGACGGGGTGGGCGCCCTCCTCGCCGAGGACGCGACCCGGTCGGACGAGGCCACCTGGACCGAGCGGACGTGGATCGGCGTCCTGGTGTCCCTCGCCCGCGACGGTCGGATCGAGCGGGAGCCGCTCCTCGACGGGTGCGTCGGCCGGTTCCTCCGCGGCGGGAGGCCGCATGAGCTGCGCTGGTTCGTCCGCCTGCACAACGGGCTGGAGCCCACGGCCGACGAGGCCGTCGCCCGCGTGCGGGACTACGTCCGGCTGCTGCCCGTCGCGCCCTCGACCGTCGCCGACCTTGCGCTGCGGACGGTCCGCCGGGCCGACGACCTGGGCGCGCTCGACGCCGCGCTCTTCGAAGAGGCGGTGGGGGCGCTGCTGTTCCGTCCCGAGCGCAAGTTCCTGCGCGGCGCGCTGACCTGGCTGGACCGGACGGCCCGCAAGCGCGACCGAGTCGACGCCACGGTCACCGCGCTCACCGCGGCCTTCGGCTCCGAGGCCCTCGACCTGCGGGAGCGCGCCGTCAAGATCGCGGTCAAGCACGCCGCGCAGGTGGGCGAGCCCGCCCGCGCGGAGGTCCGCGACGCGGCCGCCGTCCTCCCAGCCGAGCTCCGCGCGGCGATCGCCGGCGCGTTCGGCGGGGCCGCCGCCCCGGCGGAACCCGACCCTGTCCCGGAGCCGCCGCCCTTCGTCCCGCGTGAGTGGCCCGCTCCGATCGGCTCGCTCGCCGAACTCGCCGAGGAGTTCACCGTCCACATGCGCGCCGTCCAGGAGTGGCGGTCCGTCGAGCGGTTCCTCGCCGCGCTGGTCGAGTTCGCCTACGCCGACTCCGCCGCGGTCCGCGAGGCCCTGCGCGGTCCCGTCTCCGACATCGCGCCGTGGCTCGCCGCGCCCGAGGCCGACCGGCACACCCGCGCCTGGATCGGGAACGGCTGGGTCCAGTCCGCCGTCCGCAGCCTGTTCGCCCCCGACTCGGGCCGGTCGCCGGGGTCCAGGCTCCGCGCCGCGTTCCAGAGCTGGGACGAAGAGCCCGCGGGCACCCGCATACCGCTGATGGAGCGCTTCCTCCTCTGGCGGATGCGCGAGATCGGGTCCGCCCTGGGCAGGGTGCCGCTGCTGCTCGCGACTCCGACCGAGGGCGGCGGCCACATCGCCGCGGACGTCCTGCTGGACCGGCTCGAACGGCTGGCGGACGCCGGGGCCGAGCCGGCGCGGTCCGACCTGCTGCAGGCGCTGCTCCGCCTGCCCCGGGAGACCGACCCGTCCGCCGCGGTCCGCGCGAAAACGCTGACGTCCAAGGCCGGGCGGACCGCGGCAGCCTGGCTCGCCCGGGGCGGCCTCGGCGACCCGGCCGTGGAGTGCGAACTCGGCAAGGCGGAGCCGACGCCCGGCAACTGGCGGCGCGTTATCGCGAACCGCCTGGCGATCCGTGTCTCGTCCACGCCGGACGAGACCGCGGACCCGGACATCGCCTACCTGTGCACCCTTCCCGAGGGGAACCGGACGTACTTCCCGCCGCTGCGCTACGACGGGCTCGGCGGCTTCTGGCCGTCCGTCCTGCCGTCGCACCGCGAGGTCGCCGCCGCCCACATCCTCCCCCACATCGCGGCAACCGCCGACTACGACTGGGGGCTGGGCCCCGTCATGCACGACCTGGCGGAGGCGGACGGCCCCGCGGGCCCCGCGACCGCGACGCTCCTCGCCCTCGCGCTGACGAGCCCGCACGACCGGGTGGGCGCCGACGCCGTCGGGGCGTTCCTGGTCCTCAGCGCCCAGGGCGCCCTCCCCGCGGCTGAGACCGGCACGGCCCTCGGCGGGCTCGCCGTCCTCGACGGCGTCCCCTTGCCGCGCATCGTGCGGGCCCTGACCGAGGCGGCCGACGCCGGTGCGGGCGCCAGTGTCTGGGCGACGCTCGCCGCCGCCCTGCCGCACCTCCTCCCCGGCCCCGGCGAGTCCGCCGCGGCCGGCGCCCCGGCCCTGCTCACCCTGGCTACCCGCGCGGCCGAGGCCACGGGGGCGAAGGGGGTGATCCCGGCCGTCGCGGACGTGGCCGCCCGGGGCGGTTCGACCCGCCTGGTCACGGAGGCCGCCCGCCTCCATCGGACGCTTGCAACGTGATGGCGGCCCTTGGTGTTGACCCATGCGAGGGTATTGACCCCGTGGGACGCTGGAGACCCTGGAAGGAGCGAGCATGACCGAGACACTCGCGTTCGGCACGGTCGAGACCGTGCTCGGCCGCCTGCTCGTCGCCGAGACCGAGGCGGGGATCGTGTCGCTGCACTTCCGCGACACGCCCGCGAACCGCGCCCGCACCGCGAAGGCCGCGGGCCTGCCCGTGGTGGAGGCCCCGGGGCGGCTGGCGCCGGTCCTGTCCGGCCTCCGCGACTACTTCGCGGGCGATCTGAAGGACTTCGAGGTCCCGATCGACTGGCGCCTCACCTCCGACGTCCAGCGGCAGGTGCTGGGGACGCTGTACGAATCGGTCCGGTACGGGCAGGTCGTCACCTACGGCGAGCTCGGCGACCGCAGCGGCACGGGCCTCCACGCGCAGGTCATCGGGCAGGTGATGGGGTCGAACCCGATCCCGCTGATCGTCCCCTGCCACCGGGTGGTCGCCTCGAACGGCCTCGGCGGCTACAGCGGCGGCTCCGGGGTCGAGGTGAAGCGCTGGCTCCTCACCCTGGAGGGCGCGATCCCGGCCACCCTCGACTGGGACATCACGCGCGCGCCCTGACGGCGCCGGGAAACGGCGGCTTACCCGGGCGCGGCCGGGAATCGTAGGATGGCGGCGTGCCGAAGATCAGTGAGGCGACCGTCGCGGAGCACCGGGCGCGGCAGTTGCGGACGCTGCTCGACGCGGCGCGCGCGCTGGTCGCCGAGGAGGGCATCGAGGCGCTGTCGCTGGCGGAGCTGGCGCGGCGCGTCGGGCTGTCGCGGCCGAGCCTGTACGAGTACTTCCGGTCGAAGGACGACCTCGTCGCGGCGATCGTCGAGGCCGAGCTGCCCCGGTGGGCGTCCCTCGTCGAGGAGGCGCTGCAGGGCCCCGGCGACCTGGAGGGCAAGGTCGGGGCCTACATCCGCGTGCAGCTCGGGGTGATGACCGACGGGCGGCACGCCGCCGCGGTCGCGCTGGCCGAGCACGCGCTCGCGGAACCGGCCCTCGAACGCATCCGGACGGGCCACGCGCAGCTGCTGCGGCCGCTCGTCGCCGCCCTGGAGGAGGCCGGCGTCGCCGGCGCCGAGCTGCGCGCCGAGCTGATCCAGGGGATGGTCGACGCGGCGGCGCGGCTCGCGCAGCGGGCACCGGGCGACGCCGAGGCCATCGTCGCGGCGACGCTGGCCCAGGCGACGCGGGGGCTGCGCCAGGCGCCTTAGGAAGCGGGCGCCCTAGGGAGGCGCCCTAGGAGGCGGCGGCCGCGTAGGCGACGCCGGTGAGGGTCTCGGAGACGTCCCAGAGCCGCTCGGCCTGCCCCGGGCGGTTCGCCTGCGGGGGCGTGACCACTTCGGTGGGGGCCCCCCGGTACTGGAGGATGCGGGGGCCGTAGCAGGCGCCTCCGTGGACGTCCGGGGCCGTGGCAGCGTAGAGGGACGGCAGGGCGCCCGCGGCGGCGGACTGGGCGATCACGGCGTTGCCGATGCCGGCGGCCTTCTCCATGAGCGTGCTGCCCTGCATCCGGGGGCCGGTCTGCTGGAGGTTGGTGGCGGCGTAGCCGGGGTGCGCGGCGAGGCTGGCCACCTCGGAGACGCGCCGGTCCAGCTCTCGCGCGAAGACCAGGTTGGCGAGCTTGGACTGGGCGTAGGCGGACCACTTGCGGTAGCGGCGCTCGCTCTGCAGGTCGTCGAAGTCCAGCCGCCCGGACCACGCGAACGCCGAGGTGACCGTGACCACGCGGGGGGCCGGGGCGGAGCGCAGCGCGGGCAGCAGGAGCCCGGTGAGGGCGAAGTGCCCGAGGTGGTTGGTGCCGAACTGCATCTCGAAGCCGTCGGCGGTCGTGCGGTGCGGGATGGCCATCACCCCGGCGTTGTTGACCAGGAGGTCGACGGGCGTTTCGCCGTACCGGGCCGCGAACGCGCGGACCGACGCCAGGTCGGCGAGGTCGAGGGACGCGAGGACGAGGTCGGCGTCCGGCGCGGCGACCCGGATCCGGTCGAAGGCCGCCTGGCCGCGCTCGGCGCTGCGGCACGCCAGCACGACGGACGCGCCGTGCCGGGCGAGCTGCAGCGCGGTGTGGTAGCCGAGGCCGCTGTTGGCCCCGGTGACGATCGCCCGCCGGCCCCGCAGATCGGGGATGTCGCCTGCCGTCCACCCGCGCATCGGGCACCTCCACGTCATATCGCGACTTCACCGCGGCTACACAAGTTAGACGTGTTCTCGAATAGCGGACAACCCGACGGCGATGTGGCGCGATTCACACACCGCCGGACGCGCCCTCCGGACGGAGGGCGCGCCGGTTCTCAGGACGGGAGGTTCTCCTCGATGGCGGCGACGACCTCGGCCGCCTCGGGCTCGGCCTGGGGCGCGAAGCGCGCCGCGACCGAGCCGTCGGGGGCGACCAGGAACTTCTCGAAGTTCCAGCGGATGTCGCCGGTGTGGCCCTCGGCGTCGGGGGTGCCGACGAGGTCCCGGTAGAGCGGGTGGCGCCCGTCGCCGTTGACCTCGACCTTCTCGGTCATCGGGAACGTGACCCCGTAGGTCGCCGAGCAGAACTCGGCGATCTCGTCCGCGGTGCCGGGCTCCTGCCCCATGAACTGGTTGCAGGGCACCCCGAGGACGGTGAAGCCGCGTTCCGCGTACCTCTCCTGCAGCCGCTCCAGGCCGGAGTACTGCGGGGTGAGGCCGCACTTGGAGGCGACGTTGACAATGAGCACGGCCTTGCCCCGGTACTGGCCGAGGTCCGCGGGTCCGCCCCGCAGGCCGTCGATCTCTACGTCGAAGACAGACATGAGGCCGATCCTAGGAGATCACCCCCCGTGACCGGCCACGTCCTCGATCGTCCGGCCGCCGCCGGACGGGTCCGGCGGCGGCGCGGCCTCAGGTGCCCAAGGCGTTCACGAACGCCGCGAGCTGACTGCCCGCCTCGCCGAGCTGGCTGAATGCGTTGTTGACCACGTTGGCCGCGTCCGTGGGCGAACTCAGCAAGTAGAAGATGACGAACGCGATCGCCACATAGCGGAGGTTCTTCTTCATCCGTACGCCGTCCCTGGTTGTAGCGCAGCGACACAACTGACCCGATCCAATTGTGCCCAGGCGCGTCTGCCCGCAAAGCGCGATTTTACTGTGACGCCGAGGCAACCGCTTGGTGGCCGCGCACGAAGAAGCCCCGCACCGCGCGGGGTACGGGGCCAGGGAGCCGGCCGTCAGCTCGGGATGGCGCTCATGAACTGCGACAACGACTCGGCGGCGGTACCGAGCCCGCCCAGGGCGTTGTTGACGAGTCTCGCCGCGCCCTCGGGTCTGCTGATGACGTACCACACCCCGAACGCGATGCCGGCGATCTTCATGTGCTTCTTGTTCACTGCAACCACCCTCTGCGGTCAGATGACTACGGAGAGTGTTTCCCAGTGCCGCCCCATCAGAGATCAACGGCACGCAAAGAGACGGTCAGGTCCCGTTGGCGTGCTCGGCGAGGTACCGGATGTAGAGCGGGCGGAGCGCGTCCGCCAGCTCCCCCTCGCCCGCGTGCGTGAACTCCTCCAGCAGCGACAGGCCGTGCACCATGTCGAACTGGGCGCGGCCGACCTCGCCCAGGGACGCCGCCGCCGCGGGGATCGCGCGCAGCAGCTCCCAGAGGAAGCCGACGTCGCGCCGCTCCTTCGCCAGGGCCATCGCGCGCTCGTACAGCTCCTTGGACGGCAGCCCGTCCAGCTCGGCGGCCCCGCCGGGCGTCACGTCGGACATGCTCCGACTCTAACCGCGCCGGTGCCGTCCTGGCGCGCGCCCGTCCTCCGGAGCGCGCTCACTTCTTCTGGATGACGTCCTGCGGGATCGCCTGGTCCTGCTTGAGCGCCTCGAAGAGCCTGGTCGCCTTGGCCCTGTCCCAGGTGATGTACGAGCCGACGCCCGCCGCGCTGCCGCCGCCGCCGATCGGAACCGTCGTCGACACGCCGTCACCGCCGCTGACGCCCTTCATCGCCCACATCATGCGGACCAGGTGGTGCAGGTGGTCGCCGTCGTCCACGAGGAAGTTGCTGGTGGAGTTCATCGCGAGCGGGATGCTCCGGAACGGGTTGAGCATCGTCCCCGGGCTGGCCGCCTTCTTCATCAGCGCGCCGAAGAACTGCTGCTGGTTCTCCACCCGCTGGAGGTCGGCGCGGGCGTAGGCGCGCGTCCGCACGTAGCCGAGCGCCTGGGCGCCGTCCAGCGTCTGGCAGCCGGCCTTGAGGTTCAGCCCCGCCTTCGGGTCCTTGATGTCCTCCTTGACGCACATGTCCACGCCGCCGACGGCGTCGACCACGCCGACGAAGCCGCCGAAGCCGATCTCGGCGTAGTGGTCGATGCGGATCCCGGTGGCCTCCTCGACGGTCTGGACGAGCAGCTTGGGCCCGCCGAACGCGAACGCCGCGTTCAGCTTGTTGCGGCCCTTGCCGGGGATCGGGACGTAGGAGTCGCGCGGGAGGCTGATGAGGGACGTCCCGCCGGAGCCGTAGTGCAGCAGCATCATCGAGTCGGTGCGCCGTCCCGACGCGAAACCGGTCTTCAGCTTGCGCTGCTCGGCCTTCGACAGGCCCTCGCGGCTGTCGGAGCCGACGATCAGCCAGTTCGTCCCGGGGGTGTCGGCGACCCGGCCGGGGTAGTCGACGAGCACCGACTCGCGCTTCAGCCGCGAGTCGAGGTAGAAGTAGCCGCCGACGAGGACCAGCAGCAGCACGACCACGATGGCGCCGAACACCCGGCCGCCGCGGCGGCGCCTGCGGCGCCGGGGCGGGGCCCCGCCGTACGCGTCGCCCTGGTCGTACCGGCCTCCGCCGCGCAGCTGGTCGCCGGCGTACGGGTCGTCGTACGGATCGTAGGGGTCCCCGCGCCGTTCCCGCCCGTAGGCCGCGGGCTGGTGGTGCTCCGCCCGAACGGAGTGGTGCCTGCTGCGAGCCACGCGTTCGCCCTCCTTGCGCGTCCAGCCCTCCGGCCGGCCGTCGGTCATGCCGTAGACCTTAGACTTCCAGCGCGTTCCCCGCGTCCTTCTCCTGCATGATTGTCCGCTGGTACAAATCACCGCTGTATGTGACACATGAAGCGGAAAGCGTCCTCCCCGGGACGCACACTGCCCTTGGCGGGCAGGACGTGCGGAGGGCGACGCATGGGTACGCGACGGCGGTTTTCCAGACGGGCCGGGTCGGGCGGGCGGAGGGACCGGCGTCCCAGGGGAGCCCGTCCCGAGGCGGCCGGGCTGCCGGAACTGACCACGCACACCTGGCACGCCAAGGACCTGGAACTGGCCGAGACCGGCCTCGTCACGGTGGCGCGGCGGCTCCCGGCGGTGATCGCGCAGGCCACGCGGCTGGCCTGGCGGGCGAGCCCCGCCGACACGGCCGCGACGATCTCGCTCAACCTCCTCGCGGGGATCTTCACGGCGTTCTGGCTGCTGGCGACGACCGGCGTCCTCACGGCGCTCTTCAGCGCCGGGCCGACGCCCGACCGGGTCCGCGACGCGCTGCCGTCGCTGGCGCTCGTCGCGGGCGCGGTGGCGCTGCGCGCCGGGCTGCAGGCGTGCGCGGGCTGGTCGCAGTCGCGGCTGAACCCGCAGGTCCAGCGGCTCGCCGAGCTGCGGCTGTACGAGGCGACGACGGCGGTGCACCTGGCGGCGCTCGACGACTCCGACTTCCTCGACGAGCTGCAGCGCGCGCAGACGCGCGGCATGACGTCGGCGCCGCGGGTCGTCCAGCAGGCGGTGGACGTGCTCACGGGGACCGTCGGGATGGCCGCGGCCGCGGGGACGCTCGGCGTGCTGCACCCGCTGCTGCTGCCGCTGCTCCTGCTGACGGCGCTCCCGGAGGGCTGGGCGTCCGTGCGCAGCGCCCGGATGCAGTACCTGACGATGCTCTCGCTGGTCGAGGTCGCCCGCCGCAAGTGGATCCTGTCCGACCTGATGGTCCAGCGGGAGCACGCCGCCGAGGTGCGCTCGTTCACCATGCGGCCGTTCCTGCTGGAGCAGTACGACCGGCAGGCCGACCACCAGCGCGGCGTCGAACTCGACCTCGCCCGCCGCCAGACCGTCGCGAAGGTCAGCGGGGACGTGCTGAAGGGCATCGCCACGGCGGCCGTCTACATCGCGCTCGGGTTCATGCTGTGGAACGGCGCGGTGCCGCTGGCGGTGGCGGGCACGGCGGTGCTGGCGATCAGGTCGGGCCAGTCGTCCCTGGCCAACCTGGTGTTCGCGGTCAACCAGTGCTACGAGGAGGGCCTGTACTTCGGCGACTACCTGTCGTTCTGCGAGAAGGCCGAGCGGCGGATCCCGCGGCGCGCCCTCCCCGCCGCGCCGGAGGCGCACGGCCGGCTCCCGGACGACTTCGGCCGCATCCGCGTCCGGGACGTCATGTTCACCTACCCGGGCGCGGACGCACCGTCCCTCAACGGCATCTCGCTGGATCTGCGCAGGGGCGAGGTGGTCGCGCTCGTCGGCGAGAACGGCTCCGGCAAGACGACCCTCGCCAAGATCATGGCCGGCCTGTACGACCCGGACGCCGGCGAGGTCAGGTGGGACGACGTGCCGCTGACGAAGGTCCCCCCGCAGGAGGTGTGGGAGCGCATCGCCGTCATCGCGCAGAACTACACGCACTGGCCGATGACCGCCCGGCAGAACGTCACCATGGGACGCGGCGGCGAGCACGTCCCCGGCGGCGCCGAGAGCCCGGCGCTGCTCGCCGCCGCCCGCGCCTCCGGGGCCGACGAGGTCGTGGACGGGCTCGCCCGCGGCTACGACACGCTGCTGGACCGCCGGTTCAAGGGCGGCGCCGAGCTGTCGGGCGGGCAGTGGCAGCGGCTCGCGGTCGCCCGCGGCTTCTTCCGCGACGCGCCGCTGCTGATCTGCGACGAGCCGACCGCCGCCCTCGACGCGCGCGCCGAGCACCAGCTGTTCGAGCGGATCCGCACGCACGCCGACGGCCGGACCGTCCTGCTGATCACGCACCGGCTCGCCAGCGTCCGCTACGCCGACCGCATCTACGTCCTGGAGCACGGCAAGGTCATCGAGGAGGGCGACCACGCCGCGCTGATGGCCCGGGACGGCGTGTACGCCGACCTGTACTCCCTCCAGGCCGCCGCCTACGCCGCCGCGCCCGCGGGCGAGCCGGACGTCTAGATGTAGGGACCGAAGCCGAACCCGGGTTCGGGCCGCGGGGCGTCGGGGAGGTCCTCGGCGCGCAGCGTCCCGACCTCGGCCGCCTCGACGCCGTCCGGGTCCTCGTCGTGCTTGGCGGTGATGCGCCGCGCCTGCCGGGAGATCGCCGCCTCCAGCAGGTTGCGGACGAGCCGCGCGTTGCCGAACGAGGAGCCCCGCGGCTGCGCGGCGACCAGCCGGCGCACCCCGTCGAGGATGCCGGGGGCGAGCGCGAACCCCGCCTCCGCCGCCATGAACTCGAAGATCGTGACGAGCTCGTCGTCGGAGTAGTCCGGGAAGTGCAGCACCTTCGGGAACCGGGACTTCAGCCCCGGGTTCGCGTCGAGGAAGCGCTCCATCTCGGCGTCGTACCCGGCGACGATGACGACGAGGTCGCCGCGGTGCTCCTCCATCAGCCGCAGCAGCTCGGCGACCGCCTCGTGGCCGAAGTCGCGCCGGTCCCCGCCCGCGGACGACAGCGTGTACGCCTCATCGACGAACAGCACGCCGCCGAGGGCGCGCTCGACCGCGCCCCGCACCCGCGGCGCCGTCTGCCCGATGAACTCGGCGACGAGGTCGGCGCGGGTGACCTCCACCAGGTGGCCGGACGACAGCAGCCCGAGCCGCGCGTAGACGGCGGCGACCAGCCGGGCGATCGTCGTCTTGGCCGTGCCGGGGTTGCCCATGAACACCATGTGCCGGGACGGGGCCGCCGGGGACAGCTTGGCGTCGCGCCGCAGCTGCTCGGCGCGGACCTCGGCGACCAGCGACGACACCTCCCGCTTGATGGCGGCCAGCCCGATCAGCCGGTCGATCTCGGCGAGCGGGTCGCCGGGGACGTCGTCGCGGCCCCGGCTGAGCGTGTCGGGGAGGTCCGCGGGCAGGATCTCGTCCAGCGACTCGGTCTCGTCGACGATGCCGTCGGCGAGGACGCGCCGCCCCTGCAGCGCCACCGCCCGGTCGAGCAGGTTGATCATCGCGCGGGCGTTGCCGAACCCGCGCTCGCGCGGCGCCGCCTCGGCCAGCTCGCGGACCCGGTCCAGCACCCCGGGCGCCAGCTCGAAGCCCGCGTCGGCGGCCTTGGCGGCGAACACCTCGACCAGCTCGTCCTCGGTGAGGTCGGGGAACCGGACGGTGCGGGGGAAGTGCGCGGCCAGGTCGGTGCGGGACTTCAGCAGCCCGTTCAGCTCGGCCTCCGGGCCGGTCAGCACGACGAGGAGGTCCTCGGTGCGCGCCTGGAGGCCGGTGAGGAGGACGTCCAGGACCTCGCGTCCCCGTGCGGCGTCCGCGGCGGCCGAGACCAGGGCGTGCGCGTCGCGGACGACCAGGACGCCGCCGTGGGCCTCCTCCACCGCCCGCCGGACCCGCAGGACGCTCTCGCTGGCGTACTCGCCGAGCAGGTCGGCGCGCTCCACCTCGACCAGGTGGCCGGAGGACAGCACGCCGAGATCGGCGTAGAGCCGGCCGAGGATGCCCGCGACCTTGCTCTTGCCGGTGCCGGGGTTCCCGATGAACACCAGGTGCCGGGGCAGGTCCCTGGCCTTCATGCCCGCCTCGCGGCGCAGCCGCGCCGCCTTCGCCTCGGCGACCAGCGCGTCCACCTCGCGTTTCGCGGGCTCGATCCCCGCGCAGGCGGCCAGTTCGGCGAGCGGGTCGGCGTCGGCGGAGCGGCCCGGGATGAGCCGGTGCGGCAGGTCCGCCGCCGCGACCTCCGGCGGGCCGGCGGGCGCCGCGCCCTCCTCCCCCGCGCCCTCCTCCTCGGCACGCAGGGCCGCGGCGGCGACGGCCTGCCCGGCCATGTGCTCCACCAGCCGCGCGCCGCGCAGGTTCAGCAGCGGCGGGGTGCGGGACAGCATGCCCGCGGCGGCCTCGGCGGTCTCCGGCCCGACGCGGGCGCCGCGCCGCGCGACCGCCAGCGCGAACAGCTCGGCGAAGTCGTCCTCGCCGAAGTCGCGGGTGCGGGCCACGTCGAAGGCCCGGACGAGCGCGGGGTTGGCGTCGAACAGCCGCCGGTCGCCGCCGGGGCGGCACAGCGCGACGACGCCGAGGGACGGCGAGCGGGCCATCAGGCGCCGCAGCTCCTCCACGGCGGCGGCGCCGCAGCGCTCGTGCGCGGCGAGCTTCTCCAGGTCGTCCACCACCAGGAGCATCCGCCCCTCCAGGCAGTCGCGGACGCGGGCCTGCAGCCACAGGACGGCGTCGCTCACCCCCAGCGACGCGAAGACCTGGTCGGAGATCCACAGCGCCTCGCGGACCGCTCCGCCCTCGGCCAGCCGGCGCTCCACCACCTCGGCGGCGGTGCCCTTCCCGGTCCCCTCCGGACCGGAGATCAGCAGGCGGACGGGGCGTTTCCCGGCCAGCCGGGCCTGGACCGCGTCCTCCAGGACCCGCGACAGCTCCGGCTGCCCGACCAGCGGGTCCGGCGCGGCCTCGGCGCGGCGGGGCCGGTCGGCCCCGGTGCCCTCGCGCCCCCCGCCGCCGCCCAGCGAGGCGCCGAGCGTGTTGAGGACCCGGCGCGCGGTGAACAGCCGCCGCAGGTCGGCGTGGAACGCACGCACGGGCACCCGGCAGCGCGGGCTCGCCGGGGAGTCAGGCAGCCCCTGCACCGAGCCAGTGATGCGCACCGCCATGTCCAGCCACGCACGCGCTGCGTCGGCCTCACCGGCGACCAGGCCCCGGGCAAGCCACGCCCGCACGTCCTGCTGCCACGCATCCGTGGCGAAGCCGTCGCGGGCCGCGCGGAACCGCTCCTCCAGGTTCTCGTAGCGCGCCGTGCCGAGCACGACGGCCAGTTCCGCCGGGACGACCGACGCGTCGGCCGCGAGCAGCAGCCGGGCCAGGGAGACGTCGGGCTCGTCCCCGTCCGCGACGGCCCCCGCCAAGCGCTCGTGTGCGGCGTCCAGGCCCGCGCACGCCCACCCCAGGTAGCCGACGGGCCCCGCCAGCTCGGGCAGGACGGCCAGCTCCTCATCGGTCAGCCCGGACGTCCACGACTCCTCCAGGCTCCCGTTGGGGACGGTCATGTCCAGCTCGCGCAGCTCCGGATCGGCGGCGCGCCGGTCGAACAGCTCCATCAGCGCCCGCCGGCGCCGGTCCACCGGTTCCAGCCCCTCGAAGACGTCCAGCCCCGCCCGCGCCAGCTCGAACATCACCGCGCGGCGCTCCCGGTCGTTCCCGGCCGGTTCGGGAAGCCACAGGCCCGGCGGGCGCCACCGCCCGCCCTGCGTGAACCAGGCCAGCGGGTCCCGGACGGCGGTCTCCGACTTCGCGAGGAACGCCGACAGCAGCTCGTAGTCCACGTCGCCGCGCGACCCGCCCCGGACGGCCGACGCGCCGAGCAGGAACGTCAGCAGCGACCACTGCTCCGCGCCCGCCGCGCTCGTGCCGCTGCCGTAGAAGTCGCTGAGCTGCCTGGTCAGCACCACCGCGCGCGGGTCCCGGTTGTACTCCACGGCGCGCTCGCGCATCTCCTCGTACAGCCCGTCGGGCACGCGCCATGGACCGTGCGCGTACACGTCCAGGACGGGCTCCTCGGTGAGCAGCACTTCGAGATGGTCCGGCAGCCGGGGGGAACTCACCTGGGGGTCCTTCTCTTACACAGCGGATCGGGCACTGTCCGACAGCACCCTACGGCCGGGGACCACCGCGCACACCCCCGTCGCGCGGCGGGTTGGCATGGGCCGCGCCGTCCGCGATAGTTGTCGCGTGGAAATGATTCGCTCGACGAACTTGCGCGAACCCGAGGAAGTCCCCGCGTGCCGCTCCTGGAAATGACCACGCGGCCGCACGCCGGGCGTACCGTCGTGCGGCTGCGCGGAGACCTCGACATCGCCTCCTCGGAGGACCTGCGCACGTACCTGGACGACGCACGCCGCGAACACGGCGAGCGCCTCGTCCTCGACCTCGCCGGCCTGGAGTTCATGGACTCCGGCGGCCTCTCGGTCATCGTGTCCTGCTTCAAGGCCGTCACGGCCGCGGGCGGCAGCCTCACGCTCGCCGCGCCCCGCCCGCTCATCCGCCGCACCCTCGTGGTCACCGGACTGCACCGCCGGATCCCGGTGGCCGACACGCTGGAGGACGCCATCGGCGGGCCCGGCCCCGGCTGACCCGCGCGCGGCCTCCTGCGTACGGCTAGGTGTTCGAGGACTCGTCCTTCCGGAGGGCGAGGTCGCCGCTCCACGCCACGGGGGCGGGCAGCTTGGGGTTCCGGCCGTCCCCGGTGGAGCGGCCGGTGGCGCGGCGCCCGATCCACGGCAGCAGGTAGGTGCGGGCCCAGCGGACGTCCTCCCGCCGCGAGGTCAGCCAGTCGGCGCGCTCCAGCGGCGGCCAGGGCTCGCGCCAGTTCCCGCCGGTGGGCAGCCCGATCACCTCGGCGACGTACAGGGCCATGCGGCGGTGCCCCTCGGGCGAGAGGTGCAGGCGGTCCTCGTACCAGGCGCGCGGGTCGTCGAAGACGCGCAGCGGCCACAGGTCGACGACCGTGCAGCCGCGGCGGTCGGCGATGGCGCGCAGGTGCATGTTGTAGGTGGCGGCCCGGCCGCGGATGCGACCGCCGCTGCGCAGGCCCCGGGTGTCGAAGCCGGTGAAGACGACGACGCGGGAGCCGGTGGCGCGCAGCCGGCGGACGGCGTCGTCGAAGACCACCGCGAGCGCGTCGGGGTCGGCCCCGGGCCGGATCATGTCGTTGCCGCCCGCGCACAGGGTGATGAGGTCCGGGGCGAGGCCGACGGCCCGCGGGACCTGGTCGTCCGCGACCTGCCGCAGGACCTTGCCGCGGACCGCGAGGTTGGCGTACCGCAGGCCCGGGTTCCGCGCGGCGAGGAGTTCCGCCAGCCGGTCGGCCCAGCCGCGGAAGCGGTCCTCCTCGCCGGGGTAGGGGTCGTTGAGGCCCTCGGTGAAGCTGTCCCCGAGGGCCACGTACGTCTGGATCGGCTCCAATTCGCTCATCGCACTACCCATCACCGGTTCATGGTCGATCACGTAGAGAATGATGCATACTGCACACGACCTACGCGACCGTAGCCCCGGCCGGTTCTCCGATGGCGGCGGTGCCCGCGCCGGCGTCCGCGCCCGGCGTCAGGTCCAGCTGGGCGACGCGGTGCCCACCTGCCCGCCGGACGCGGCGGGCGGCGCGGACGCCCCGGCCGGCGGCGAGGCGTGCATCGACATCGCGTGCTGGACGAGCGTGATCAGCACCTGCTTGGTGGACTCGCGGCTCCGCGCGTCGCACTGGACGATCGGCACGTGCGCGCTTATCGACAGCGCGTCGCGGATGTCGTCGACCGCGTACTGGAACTCGCCGTGGAACCCGTTGACGCCCACCACGAACGGCAGGCCGAGCTCCTCGAAGTAGTCCACCGCGGCGAAGCAGTCCTCCAGCCGGCGGGTGTCGACCAGCACCACGGCGCCGATCGCGCCGCGGACGAGGTCGTCCCACATGAACCAGAAGCGGTGCTGCCCGGGCGTGCCGAACAGGTAGAGGATCAGCTCGCTGTCGAGCGACACGCGCCCGAAGTCCATCGCGACCGTGGTGGTCGTCTTGTCCGGCACGGCCGACAGATCGTCCACGTCGGCGCTGGCCGCGGTCATCACCGCCTCGGTGGTGAGCGGCATGATCTCCGAGACCGACCCGACGAAGGTGGTCTTGCCGACACCGAACCCGCCGCCGACGACGATCTTGACCGAGGTCAGCTCGGCCTCTCCGCCGTGCGACCCCGGGACCGGAACCTGGTCAGAGCTTCCGAAGGCCACTGAGCACCCTTTCTAGCAAGCGGAGGTCCGGCTGTCCGCCGGTGGTCGTGGCGGGCTGGGACTGGTGCAGCCGCAGCAGCCCCTCGACGGCCATGTCGGCGACGAGCACCCGCGCGACGCCGAGCGGCAGGCGCAGCAGGGCCGAGACCTCGGCCACCGAGCGGGCCGACCGGCACAGGTCCATGATCGCCCGGTACTCCGGGGTCAGCACGGCCACGTCCCGCGGCGGGTAGGGCGCCGCGGTGACCAGCGCCTCGATGGCGAGATCGTAGCGCGGCTTGGTGCGTCCCCCGGTCACGGCGTACGGGCGCACCAGCGAACTGGCCTCGCCCTCCGCCCGTTCGGGGGGGCGTCCCGGCGCGGGCGCCCGCCCGTGGTCACCCGGCCAGCGCCCGGGAACCCCGGGACTGCCTCCGAAGCTGCCTCGATCCATGTCGCCGACCTCCGTCAGAGTCAGTCACGGTCAATAGCGGGCGGGGCCGGCGCCCATCTCCGTCACCGGAGGACCCGAGTACGGAGGCTGTCCCTGCTCCTGCGCGCGCAGCGCGGGCGAGAGCACCCGGCCCACGCGCTCCACCAGCAGCGTCATCTCGTACGCGACGAGTCCGAGGTCGCAGTCCGGCGCCGCGAGCACGGCGAACACCGACCCGTTCGTGATGGACATCACGAACAGCAGGCCGCGGTCCATCTCGACGACGGTCTGGTTCACCCCGCCCGCGTCGAAGATCTTCGCCGCGCCCTGGGTCAGGCTCATCAACCCCGAGGCGATCGCCGAGAGCTGGTCCGCACGCTCGGGCGGGAAGCCCGACGAGTAGGCCATCGGCAATCCGTCCGAGGAGACCACGACGGCGTGCGCGACCTTCGCGACACGGTCCGCGAAGTTCGTCACCAACCAGTTGAGATCCTGCCCGCTCACCGGGTGCCTCCTGTCTCGCCGTCACCCTGTGACGGCGCCTCACCTGACGTGCCTGCGCCGCGTGCCTCGTGGCGTCCCCGATGGACACCCCGCTGGAGGCTCGCGAAGCGGTTGCGTACGACGTCGGCCGTCTGGCCGTATCCCTGCGGGTCCTGCGCCGGCCCGCCGCGCGCCTGCTGCCCCTGACCGGGGCTCTGCGGCGGCGCCTGGCCCGCCGCCGGTCCGGCTGCTCCGGCCTGCGCGTTCCCGGCCGGCGCGGCCGCGCGGCCCACCGCCCCGGGGACCCGGTTCTTGCCCGGCACCCGCTTCGGCAGCCCGACGCTGGTACGCGTCGTCGCGACGGGCTCGCGGGCGGCCTCGGCGGCGCGGAAGCCCGCGTCCGCCGGGGACTCCCAGCCCCGCGCGGGGTCCTCCCCCGAGTTGTCTCCCGACCTTCGCATGAACCACTCCGATTGCATCGCGTCGAAGATGGGCGAACGCTCGGGCACCCGCGGTGGCGCCTGCTGCTCGGGCGGCGCCTGCACCGGCGGTGCCTGGGGCGCCCGCACGGACGGTTCGGAGACGGGCGGTTCCTGGAACGACTCCCCGGCCGGTTGCGTCCGCGCCATCCCGCCCGTGTCCCACTGGGACGTGCGCCGCCGGTGCCCGGGACCAGGCTGCGAGGCGTCGCCGTAAGGGGCCTGCGGCCCCTGCCCGGAGTCTCCGCCCACCTGCTCCAGCGGCCCGGTCTCCCATGGGATCTGCCGCGGGCCGCCCTGCTCGGGCACCATCGGCTGGGCCTCGGGGACGACGGACTGGGGCCCGCCCTGGGCACCGGCCTGGCCGTAGGCGCCGTTGGCGGCGCCGTCCTGCCGCTCGCTGCGCGGCTGGAACAGGCCGTTGGGGCCGTCGTCGACCGGGCGTCCCGGCATGTGGGAGCCGGGGCGGCGGATGGGCAGCTCGCCCGGGCGGCGCGGCGGCTGCCGGTCGCCGGGCTGGTACGGGTCGTCCGCGGGCCGCCCCTGGTCGCCGGGCGACACGGTGGGCAGCGGGCCGGTGCTGGGGAACGAGCCGGGCCCGCCGCCGGCGGCGGGGATCGGGCCGGTCTCGTTCATGGCCGGCTGGGGCCCGGTCGCGCCGCGCAGGGAGCGCAGCGGGCCGGTGCCGCCGACCATCGGGTGCGACCCGGTCCCGTAGTCGTCCTGGGCGAACCCGCCGGAGCCGATGGCGGGCGGCTCGGCGCTGCTGGTCAGCGCGGCGAGCTGCTGGCCGTCGCTCTCCCGGCCGTTGAAGCCGCCGCGGCCGCCGAACCCGCCGGACTCGCCGGGGGTGATCACCGCGTCGGGCAGCACCACGAACGCGGTGAGGCCGCCGCCCTGCGCGGCGCGCAGCTCCACGCGGATCCCGTGCCGGACGGCCAGGCGGCCGACCACGAACAGGCCCATGCGGCGGGCCGCGGAGAAGTCGATGACGGGCGGGTTCGCGAGCCGCCAGTTGGCCTGCTCCAGCTCCTCGGCCGACATGCCCACGCCGTTGTCGGTGATCTGCAGCATGGCGCCGCCGCCGCTCAGCATCTGCCCGGAGACGGTGACCTTGGTGTGGTCGGCGGAGAAGACCGTGGCGTTCTCCACCAGCTCGGCCAGCAGGTGGACGAGGTCGTTGACGACGGGGCCGGTGACGGTCATGTCGCCCTGAACCCGGAGCGCGACGCGTTCGTACTGCTCGACCTCGGACAGCGAGGCGCGGACGACGTCGATCAGCGCAACCGGCTGGTTCCACCGGCGCACCTGGTCCTGGCCGCCGAGGACGAGGAGGTTCTCATTGTTGCGGCGCATGCGGGTCGCCAGGTGGTCCAGCCGGAACAGGTTTCCGAGCTGCTCCTCGTCGCGCTCGCTCTGCTCCAGCTCCTCGATCAGCTTCAGCTGGCGCTCGATCAGCGACTGGCTGCGGCGCGAGAGGTTGACGAACATCGCGTTGATGTTGCCGCGCAGGACCGCCTCGTCGGCCGCCAGCCGGACCGCCTCGCGGTGGACCTCGTCGAACGCCCGCGCGACCTGGCCGATCTCGTCGGTGGAGTCGATCTCGATGGGTTCGACCTCGATGCCGCCCGCGGCGGCCTCCGGATCGCGCAGCCGGTCGACCAGGCCCGGCAGCCGGGTGCCGGCCACCTCCAGCGCGCCGGACTGCAGCCGGCGCAGCGGGCGCACCAGCGAGCGGGCCACCAGGATGACGGTCGCCAGGACGATCGCGAGGACGAGGAACAGCAGCGCCCCGTCCCGGATCGCGTCGGTCTGCGCGCTGGACTGGGCGTCGCCGGCCCCGGCGGCGAGATCCGAGGCGATCTTCTGCTCGACCGTGCGCAGCTTGTCGATGCGCACGGTGGAGTCGGACATCCAGCTGTTCGCGACGCGGCTGCCGAGCCGGACCTGCAGCTCCTGGTTGCTGTCGGCGACCGCGAGGGCCCGCAGCCGGGTGATCTCCGCGCGGTCCAGCTCGGGGCCGGTGACGGTGTCCTCGAAGAGCTGGAGCTGCGTCACGGTGGCCGAGCTGCGGAACGCCTCGATGCTGGTGTTGAGGTCGGCGCGGGCGTCGTCGACCGAGGCGCGGTCGATCGGGAGGAACTGCCCCTCCCAGAGGGCCGCGCCGACGAGGGCGCGCTCCCGGGACGCGGCGTCCTTGGCGCTCGCCAGGTCGGCGAGGGCCAGCGCGCCCTGCGCCAGCTCGGGCGTCGGGGCGTCCTGGGAGACCAGCAGGTGGTATCCGCTGAAGTCGTCGACGAACTCGCCGTACTTGTCGATGATCGGCCCCGGTGCCAGGCTCGCGGACAGGGCCCGCAGCGCCGGCAGGTCGTTCACCCGGTCGAGGACGTTCCCGAGCGCCAGTTCCAGCCCGGGTGCGTTGACCTCCAGGCCCTGGGCCGCGGCCTGCACCTTGCGGGCGGCGGCGTCCACGCCCGTCTGGCGCTGTTTCAGCTCCTCGTCGCTGATGGCGCGCGCGCCGCCCGCGGCCCGGCTCGCCATGGCGTCGCGCTCGTTCTCCACCTCGTGCGCGAGCGCAGTCAGTTCCTTACCGAGCGTAGCCATCTGGCCGGTCCGGCGGTAGGCGTCGGCGTCCTCCATGGACACCTGGACGCGGAAGCCCGCAAGGAGTGCGGCCACGATCGTGGGCACCGCGATGAGGGCGAAGAGGCGCGTCCGCACGCGCCAGTTGCGCAGCTTGAACCGGCCTCCCAGGAAGCCTCGCTTGGGGGCGTCTTCGCTGGCAGACGGGCCTGGCTGAGGGGACTGCGGGGCCATCTCGGCCCCTTCGGCTTTCCGCACTGCCCTCCGCTACCTCTCAATGGGTCGATCGCTCGCGGCGCACAGTGACCCTGACCGAGATCCGGGTCGTGTCACCTGCCCGCACCACTGTGGGCAAGCGCCGAACATTGCAACACAGAGCAACCATCATGGCCAACCCGAATGATCACACAGGTCTAGACTTGTGATGTAGGAGACGGAAATGTCACAGCTTGCTCATGTGTGTTCACATAAGTGCACGTAAAGCTCGCATCTCCCCCATGGCGCGCTCGTGGTGCGCTACGCTCCCGGCTCGTTGAAAGATCGACTTTCAGCCAGCTTCCCCCGCAAATGGAGCATTGATCATGTCTGCTTCCCACCGCCGCACCTTCCTCGGCGGCGCACTGGCCATCGCGCTCGGGCTCACCGTCGTCGCCTGCGGCGACTCCGACGAGGGATCCTCGGCCAACGGCCTGGAGAAGACCGATATCACCCTCGGCACCATGACCGTCGCCGACACCGCCCCGGTGCAGATCGCCATCGACAAGGGCCTGTTCAAGGCCGAGGGCCTGAACGTCAAGACGCAGGTGATCCAGGGCGGCGCCGCCGGCATCCCGCTGCTCAAGAGCGGCCGCCTGGACTTCAGCTTCGGCAACTACGTCTCGCTGCTGACCGCCGGCGTCAAGGACCCGGGCTTCAAGCCCAAGATCGTCGCCGAGGGCTTCCAGAGCGCCTCGAAGACCCACACCCTGATGGTCCGCAAGGACTCCCCGTACCGCACGATCAAGGACCTTGAGGGCAAGAAGATCGGCGTCAACACGCGCCGCAACATCAGCACGCTGCTCGTCCGCGCCGCCGGCAAGCCGCAGGGCGTCGAGTTCGACGAGGACAAGAACTTCGTCGAGGTCCCCCCGCCCGCGATGGAGCAGGCCCTCAAGAGCAAGAGCGTCGAGGCCGTCCAGGCGATCGAGCCGTTCGGCACCCAGATGCAGAAGACGCTGGGCGCCCGCATGGTCTCCGACCTGTCCAGCGGCCCCACCGCCGACTTCCCGATCGCCGGCTACGCCGCCACCGAGAAGTTCATCCAGGAGCACCCGAAGACGACCGCCGCGTTCCAGCGCGCGCTGCAGAAGGCCCAGGGCATGGCGGCCGACCGCAAGCTCGTGCAGGACACCCTGCCGACCTACGCCAAGGGCATCAACGAAGAGGTCGCCTCGACCATGAGCTACGGCACGTTCCCGACCACGCTGAACGCCACCAGGCTCCAGCGCGTGGCGGACGTGATGCTCCAGTTCGGCTACGTCGAGGAGAAGATCGACGTGAAGCAGTTCATCGCCGAATCCGCCGCATGAGTCTTCGCCGCATCGTCTTCGGCGCCGCCGGGGTGGCCGGTGCGGTCGCAGTCCTCGAGGTCGTGAGCCGTACCGGCCTCGTGGACGCGTCCGCCCTCCCCCCGGCGACGACCGTTCTGGGGGAGGCCGGGAAGCTCGCCGTCGACGGGAAGTTCCTCGCCGACGTCGCGGCGACGCTTCAGGCGTGGTTCGGCGGGCTCGCGCTGGCGGTGCTCGTGGCGGTCCCGCTGGGCGTCCTGCTCGGCTCGGTACCGCTGCTGGGCACCGCCGCCCGCGCGCTCGTCGAACTCATGCGGCCCATCCCCTCGGTCGCGCTGATCCCGCTCGCCATCATCCTGTTCGCGGACCCGACGCAGATGAAGATGTCGCTGATCTTCTACGCGTGCCTGTGGCCGATCCTCATCAACACCCTGTACGCGCTCCGCGACGTCGACCCGGTCGCGAAGGACAGCCTGCGCAGCTTCGGGTTCGGGACGCCGTCGGTGCTGTGGCGCGTCTCGCTGCCGAGCGCCGCGCCGTTCATCACCACCGGCGTCCGCATCGCCGCCTCCGTCGCCCTCATCGTCGTGGTCAGCACCGAGCTGCTGGCCGGCGGGATCAACGGCGTCGGCATCTACCTCAGCTCCACGCAGGCCGGCGGCGGCCGCACGGACCTGCTCCTGGCCGGAGCGGTCTGGGCCGGTGTCCTCGGGCTGCTGGCCAACCTGGCCCTGCTCGGGCTGGAACGGGTCGCGTTCAGGTGGCACTCTGCGAAGGTGGAGGGGATCGCATGAGGATCCTCAAGGCGCTCCGCGGATTCGTCGAGCGCGCCTGGCTCGTCGCCCTGGTCTTCGTGCTGTGGGAGGTCGTCACCCGCGCGGTGAACGAGACCTACTTCCCGCCGCCGACCCGGATCGCCCAGGCGCTGCACGAGCTGTGGTTCTCCGGGCCCGCGTCCAGCCTGTTCCTCACGGAGAACGCGACGGACGACTTCTCCACCAGCCTCACCCACCTGTTCATCGGGTGGGGCGCGGCGGGCGCCGCCGGCGTCGTGCTGGGCGCGGCGATCGGACGGTCGCAGGTCCTCTACGACATGGCGAGCCCGGTGCTGGAGTTCCTGCGCGCGGTGCCGCCGCCGACGCTGCTGCCGTTCTTCATCATCGTGTTCCAGCTCGGCTCCACCATGCAGATCGTCACGATCGCGTTCGGCGTGGTGTGGCCGGTGCTGCTGAACACGTGCGACGGTGTCCGCACCGTGGAGTCCCTGCAGCTGGAGACGGCCAAGGTGTTCGGCGTCGGCCGGTTCCGCCGGCTGGTGACCATCATCCTCCCCGGAGCGGGCCCGAAGATCTTCGCGGGGCTGCGGGTCGCGCTGTCGTTCGCGCTGATCCTCATGGTCATCTCCGAGCTGTTCGGCAGCACCGCGGGCATCGGCTCCGAGCTCCTCGGCGCCCAGCGCTCGTTCGAGCTGCCCCGGATGTGGGCCGGCATCGTCATGCTGGGCATCCTCGGCTTCGTGTTCAACGCCGTGTTCATGCTCCTGGAGCGCCGCCTGCTGGCCTGGCACATCGGTGCGCAGCGGCTCGCGACTTGACCGACGCCCCCACGCTGACGACCCTCATGACGTACACACAGAAAAGGTGGCCGTGATGCTTCAGATAACCGGCCTCACCCACTCCTACGGAGGAGACGGGCTCAAGGTACTCGACGGCCTCGACCTCACCGTCCCGGACGGGCAGCTGGTCAGCATCGTCGGGCCGTCCGGCTGCGGCAAGTCGACGCTGCTGCGGTGCATCGCCGGGCTGATCCAGCCGACCGGCGGGCGGCTGACGCTGGACGGCAAGCCGATCAACGGCGTGCCCGACGACCTCGCGGTCGTGTTCCAGGACTACAGCCGCTCGCTGTTCCCCTGGCTGAGCGTCCGCGACAACGTGGCGCTGCCGCTGCGCCGGCGCGGGAAGTCGCGCTCGGAGCGGCGGGCCGCCGCCGAGGAGGCCCTGGAGTCGGTGGGCCTCCACGACGCGGGCCGCAAGTACCCGTGGCAGCTGTCCGGCGGCATGCAGCAGCGCGTGTCGATCGCGCGGGCGCTGGCCTACCGCCCGTCGCTGCTGCTGATGGACGAGCCGTTCGGCTCCGTGGACGCGCAGACCCGGGAGGACCTGGAGGACCTCGTCCTCCAGGTGCACCGCACGGAGAAGATGACGATCCTGCTGGTCACCCACGACATCGACGAGAGCGTCTACGTCGGTGACCGGGTCGTCGTCCTGAACCGCTCGCCCGCCCGGGTGCACGCCGACCTGCCCGTCGGGCTGCCGTCCGTCCGCGACCAGATCGACACCCGCGGGCTGCCGGAGTTCGTCCAGCTGCGGGCCGAGGTCGGGCGGCTGGTCCGCGGCGGCGCGCGGGTGCCGGGCGCCGCCCCGGTCAGCGCGCAGCCGGCCGGGGTGGCGGAGGCCAAGGGCGCCGGCGCGAAACCGGCTTCCTGACGGACGGCGCACACCGCACGAACCGCCGCCGCGCGGCGGCGGAGGAACGAGACCGGGGCGGACGGGGCCGCCATCGCACCGGCCCCGCCTGCCCGCACAACGGGAGGGCGATTCATGCGCGTACTCATCGTGGGTGCGGGGATCGGCGGGCTCACCACCGCCCTGAGCCTGCACGAGGCCGGCGTCGAGGCGCTCGTCGTCGACTCCGCCGTCCGGCTGCGGCCGCTCGGCGTCGGCATCAACCTGCTCCCGCACGCCGTCCGGGAGCTCACCGAGCTGGGTCTCGGCGACGACCTCGCCGAGACCGGCATCCCCACGGCCGAGACGGTGCACTTCGACCGCTACGGCGGCCGGATCTGGGCCGAGCCGCGGGGACGCGCGCTCGGCTACCGCTGGCCGCAGTACTCCGTCCACCGCGGCGAACTGCAGATGATGCTGCTGGACGCCGTCCTGGCGCGGCTCGGCGAGGACGCCGTCCGCACCGGGACGGTGTTCGAGGGCTTCGAGCAGGACGGGGAGAGCGTGCGGGCGCGGCTGCGCGACCGCGCGTCCGGCACCGCCGACACCGTCACCGCCGACGTCCTGATCGGCGCGGACGGCCTGCACTCCGCCGTCCGGGCCCAGCTGAACCCGGGCGAGAAGGCGCCGCTGTGGAACGGGATCAGGATGTGGCGCGGCGTCACCGAGGGCGAGCCGTTCCTGACCGGGCGGACGCTGGCCATCGCGGGCAGCAACGCCGCGTCCAAGATGGTCGTCTACCCGATCTCCATGCGCGCCGAGCGCCGGGGAAGTGCGCTGCTGAACTGGGTGGCCGAGGTGCGGCTCACGGACGACCAGCTGGAGGAGACCGCGGACTGGAACCGGACCGGCCGCCTGGAGGACGTGCTCCCCCACTTCGCCGACTGGAAGTTCGACTGGCTCGACATCCCGGCGATGCTGTCCGGCTCGGCGGAGATCCTCGAGTACCCGATGGTCGACCGCGATCCCCTCGACCGCTGGACGTCCGGCCGGGTGACCCTGCTCGGCGACGCCGCCCACCCGATGTACCCGATCGGGTCGAACGGCGGGTCCCAGGCCGTGCTGGACGCCCGCGTCCTGGCGCACGAGCTGGTCCGGGCCGCCGACCCCGCCGAGGGCCTGCTCGCCTACGAGCGGGAGCGCCGCGAAACGGTCAACGCCATCGTGCTGGCCTGCCGCGACATGCCCGCCGACCGGATCCTGCAGACGGTCAGCGAGCGCGCACCGCGCGGTTTCGAGGCCATCGAGGACGTCCTGGCGCCGAACGAGCTGGAGACCATCAGCGGCGCCTACCGGCTGACGTCCTTCGACGACGTCGACGCCCTCAACACCCGCGCGTCGTACACGATCGCCGGCTGAGCGCCCGCCGGACGGGCCGCTCACTTGGCGTCGGCGTAGCGGTCCACGATCGCGATCTCCATGGGGAACACGACCGGGGTGTCGCCGAAGAGGAGCCGCCGCGCCTCCTCGGCCGAGGCGCGGACGGCGGCGGCCACGTTCGCGGCCGGCTCCGCCGGGGTGTGCACGATGACCTCGTCGTGCTGGAAGAACACCAGGCGGGGACCGGAGCCGAGAGCGGTGAGGCGGCGGCGCAGTGAGGCGAGCAGGGCGAGCGCCCAGTCGGCGGCGGTCGCCTGGACGACGAAGTTGCGGGTGAAGCGGCCCCGGCTGCGCAGCGCCTGCGCGGCCGGGCCGCGCCGCTCGGCGGACGGGCCGTCGTCGCCCGCGGCGGTCAGCTCGCGCCAGCCGGCCGACGGCGGCGGGCAGGTGCGCCCCAGCCGGGACCGGACGAGCCGCCCGCGCTCCCCGGCCCGCGCGGCGGCCTCGACGTACTCGAACGCGTCGGGGAACCGGTTCCGCAGGACGGCGAGGAGCCGCACGGCCTCGCCCGTCCCGCCGCCGTACATGGCGGACAGCAGCGCGAGCTTGGCCTTGTCGCGCGCGCTCATGCCGTCGTCCGCCGCCGGTACGGAGTCGAAGGCGCCGGAGAGGGCCGCGTAGAGGTCGCCGTGGGCGGCGGCCTCGGCGAACGCGCGGTCGCCCGCGAGGGCCGCCAGCACCCGGGGTTCGAGCTGGGCCGCGTCCGCGACGACGAGCGACCAGCCGGGATCGGCGACGACGGCCCTGCGCAGGACGCGCGGGATCTGCAGGGCGCCCCCGCCGCTCGTCGCCCACCGGCCGGACACCACCCCGCCGGCCACGTACTCGGGGCGGAACCGTCCCCCGCTCACCCAGGTGTCCAGCCAGGCCCAGCCGTGCGCGGTGTGCAGGCGTGCGAGTTCCTTGTACTCCAGCAGCAGCGGCACAGCGGGATGGTCCACGCCCTTCAGCACGTGGGCGCGCGTCGAGGGGATCGGATGCCCGGCCGACGCGAACGCCTTGAGGAGCTGCGCCGGGGAGTCGGGGTTGACGTGCGTGCGCGGGCCGAACGCGGCGCTGATGCGGTCGGCGAGGTCCTGGAGCCTGCGGGGGCGCAGGCCGCCGGAGGGCCGCGGTCCGAGCAGTTCGGTGAGCAGCGCGTCGTGCTCGGCCGCCGACCAGGGGAGCCCGTCGTGCCCCATCTCGGCCGCGGCCAGCGCTCCGGCCGACTCCGCCGCCGCGAGCAGCGCGAACCGCCCGCCGGCCCCCGGCCCGTCGTTCAGCCCGGTGATGGCGCGCTGCTGCTCGGCGTGCACGGCGACGACCTGCTCGATCTCGTCGGCGGGCTCGTCCCCGTCCTCGTCGTCGTCGAAGAGCGACGCCTGCGCCGGCTTCTCCCGCGACGGTGCGTCCGCGGGCACCGGCTCCCCGCGCGACCGCGCCCACGCCGCCCGCACCGAGCGCGGCTCCCCGTACCGTCCGGCGTGGCCGAGCAGAAGGCTCTCGACCAGTTCCAGGTCGTGGCAGCGGCCCACCCGCACGCCCGCGTCCAGCAGCCGGGGGTAGAGCCTGGCGGTGGACGGCCACACCCATCGCGGCGACTCGGCCCGCTCCCGCTCGCCGATGGCCGCGACGAGGTCGGGGACGTGCTGGACGGGCCCCGCGGGCGTCCCGTCCTCGGCGAGGGGCCGGAGCGCTCCCCCGCCGCGCTCCCCCACCGCCACAGCGACCTTCACGTGCTCATTCTGGCGCGCGCCACCGACACGGCGCGCATGCGAAGACCCCTCCGCGACGGGTGGGGCGGAGGGGTCCTCTGGGATCTGCAGCGGGGGGCCAGGGCCGTAGCCCCTGGAATCGATCCCGGTGGATCAGGCGGCGGGGATCAGGCGACGAGCGACACCTGCTGGCCGGGCGGGGTGGCGCCGTAGCGGTCGACGACCTTGTTGAGCTGGATCTGGTAGTAGAGGACTCCGAAGCCGAAGATGCCGAGCAGGAACCCGATGCCGCCGCTGCAGCTCGCGGGGAGGCCGGCGGCGCGCTGCGCGGCGGCGATGCGCCCGCCGAGCTTGACGAACACGACCAGTGGCCAGATGCCGAGCGTCAATGCGCCGAAGAGCATCGACAGCAGCGCGTTGACCGAGGAGTCGCCGATGCGCCGGTCGTACGCGTGCAGCTCGCTGTGGACCTTGTAGAACCACACGAGGCCGTAGATGCCGAAGGTGATGAGCGGCAGGCCGAGCCAGGCGCCGACGGGGTTGCGGCGCTTCATGTTGGACCCGGCGCCCACGGCGACGGGTGCCTGCTGCTGCTGGTGGACGGGCGCGTGACCGCCCTGGTGGACCTGCTGCTGGTAGTACTGGCCCTGACCCTGCTGTGGGTAACTCATGGTGGTGCTCTTCCTGTGGGACGCGGTCGTTTCCGGCCGACCGCCTGTTACCGTTCACCCGTCTGACGAGCCACGACTGTAACGGGCCGCCCACCCCTCGTGCTGCCGGAACGCCACCTTCGCCGGGGTTTAGGGTGATTCTCCAAACCGCGGGTCAGCGCAGGGGGATGACTACCTCGTCCTCGCACGGCGGGTTGGTCTCCTGGTCGCCGCAGCCGGTGGCGGCGTGGCAGCGGATCGTCAGCCGCGACTCGGTCACGTCCACGCGCAGGAAGCTCTTGAAGAACGGCGGGTCGTCCCAGTCGGCCAGTTCCGAGCGGAAGCGCTGCGGCAGCTTGTGCACGGGGGCCCGGAGGAAGCGGGGGCGGTGCCGGCCGCCGCGCGGGACGCCCAGGAGCGCCGCGACGAAGCGGGCGCGGAGGGACGGGCCGGGGCCGTCGTATCCGCGGGCGGGCCGGATGCCGAGCCTGCTCCGGACGGCGGCCGTGGCCTCCTCCGGGGTCAGCTCGAAGAGCTTCGGCAGCCGCAGCCAGCGGCCGTACAGCTTGCTGTAGCGGGACAGGGAGTCGCCGCGCAGCGGGTAGCAGCGGAACCGGTCCTCCTCGACCACGCGGGTCCGGGGGATCGTGTGGGTGGCGTGCATGAACGCGCCCCCGCCGCCGGAGACGACGTACTGGATCGTCCGCCCGTCGCCGGTCTCGATCGGGTAGCGCTGGTAGTTGTGGATGTCGCCGCCGATCGCGGCCACGTAGTTGTGGGCCGGGTCCCGGACGATCTCGTCCACGGTCCCGCCGCCCTCGATCTTCCCCGGCCGGTGCTCGTCGTCCACGTACAGCGGTTTTCCGGTCACGAGCAGCTTGGGTTTCGGACCAGCGGAGACCTCCCGCAGCCAGCGGCCCTGGCCGCGGTCGATCGTGCCCGTGATGCCGGTGTCGATGCCGATGACGCGCAGCGACGGCGTGTCGATCGCCCAGTACGGGCCCGGCTGGACGGACCGCTGGCCGGGCGCGCCCCGGTACCGGCGGCGGGCCTCCTCAAGCGCGGCGGCGTCCACCTCGCCGGGCGAGCGCCACAGCAGGCGGGGCAGGAAGGAGAGCGGTCCGCGCCACGGCGGCGGGGAGCAGTCGGTGTCCAGGTCGCAGAAGACGTGCAGGAAGCCGCGCAGGCCGTCGTACCAGTCGTGGTTGCCGGGGATGGCGTAGATGGGGGCGGGATAGTCCTTGTACGGGCGGAAGAACTTGCCGGGGTACTGGTCCGCGTCGCCCGCCGGGTAGATCACGTCGCTGGCGATGATCATGAAGTCGGTGCCGGCGGCGGCGTGCAGCAGCGGCGGGACGACGGCGTACTGCGACCGGTCGCCCTCGCCGGTGTCGCCGAGCAGGGCGAACGAGAACTCGGACTCGGCGCGGTGGACGGTGAACGCGGCCGGCGTGCCCCGCTCGCGCAGCGCGGCGACGCAGCGGCGGCGGATCGCGTTCGAGGGATCGCCGAACAGGTGCGCCACCACGTCGTTCCGGGAGCGCCACAGCACCCTGGGGCGGCGCCAGGAGAAGTCGGGGACGCGCTCGGGCAGCAGGTCGTGGAACGTGCCCGGTTTCTGGCAGACCCATCCGGCGCCCGCCTCTGAGGTGCGCGAGTTGTCGGGGTACTCCTCGGCACTCACAGGGGACGCCTCCGGGGGGTGAGCCGTTCCGTCCGGCGCGTGTCCGCGCGCAGGCTCCGGGCAGCCTGCCGTGGCGAAAGGCTCGGGTAGGGGTCCGCACAGCCTGGCCGGAGGCGATCTCGGCCGTCAAGCGACTTGCCGGAGCCCGGCGTGTGATCTTCGCGGGCGCGGGGCTTCGGCGGGGAGTGCGTGTGCGTGGTGGACGCCGGCGCCACCCCCAGAGACGCCGGCGCCACCACGACGAGGGCGCCCGCGGGTGGTCATGAGTCCCCCCAGAACGGCGAGCAGTCGCCTTCTCATGACCCCGTCCGCAGACGGCCCCAACGGTCCCTAAGCGGGACGTAACTGACGCTATCCGAGAAGCCGTAATGCGAGCGTAAACGGACCCAAACATCATGGCCAACTCGGGGACACGCGTTCCCGCAGGTCAGCGGCGGATGCGCGGGGGTCAGGGCGCCAGGACGCGGAGCGCGCCGGGCATCACCCGTGCAGTGACCGGCAGCACCCCGGGCAGCTCGCCGTCCGCGCCGTACGGGAGCGTCCTGCCGGGCGGCCCGGTCAGCTCGATCCGCACCTCGCGGCCCCGCATTACCTCGACCTCCGGCCGGCGCACGTGCGACCCGTCCTCCAGCTCCCGCATCACGGAGAAGAACAGCTTCTTCGGCGCGCTCCGGATGAGGACGACGTCCAGCAGCCCGTCGTCCACGCGGGCGTCCGGCGCGATGTGCTTGCCGAAGCCGTAGTAGCCGGAGTTCGCCGCGACGACGGTGTAGCCCTTCCGCGCGAACGACTCGCCGTCCACGGTGATCAGGTAGTCGGCGGGGCGCCACGAGATGATCGCGCGCAGCGCCCCGACGTAGTAGGCCGCGGAGCCGCGCAGCAGCCGCGTGTTGTTGGCGTTGTCGTTGGCGACGGCGTCCACGCCCGCGTAGACGCTGCCGAGCACGGGCGTGCCGTTGGCCTCGATGGCGTCGACCGCGCGCGGCTCGCCCTCCAGCAGCAGCTTGGCCAGCTCCTCCGGGTCGGACGGGACGCCGAGCTGCCGCGCGAAGTCGTTGCCGCGCCCCGCCGGGACGATGCCGAACACCGCCCCCTTCCCGGCGCCGTCCTTCCCGGTGTCCAGGCCGGCCAGGGCGCCGCCGACGCAGCCGACCATGCCGTCGCCGCCGACGCCGAGCACCACCCGCCCGGTTCCGGCGGCGGCGCGGGCGACGTCGTGGGCGTGGCCGAGGCCGCGGCTGTACTCGACGGCGACGTCGGCGCCCGCCTCGCGCAGCAGCCGGGCCAGCGTGATCAGTGACGAGGCCGACGCGGAGTCGCCCGCCGCCGGGTTGACGATCGCGGTGAACGCGCGCGGACCTTGCTCAGGGGCGGGCATGTCCTGTGCTCACTCCTCTGCGGCCGGCGGGACGAGCACGCCCGGGTTCATGATCCCGGCCGGATCGACCCGCTCCTTGACGGCGCGGAGCACCGCCGCGCCCAGCGGCCCGATCTCCCGGGCGTACCAGTCGCGGTGGTCGGTGCCCACCCCGTGATGATGACTGATCGTTCCGCCCGCGTCGATGATCGCGTCGTTGGCGGCGCGCTTGGCCGCGTCCCAGTGCGCCACCGGATCCGCGCCCTGCGCGGACACGACGGTGAAGTACAGCGAGGCCCCGGACGGGTAGACGTGCGAGATGTGGCACATCAGCAGCGGTGGCGTGCCCGCTCCGGACAGCGCGCCGATCAGCGCGGACCGGACGGCGTCGTAGAGCCGGGGGACGTCCGGCCAGAACGCGGCGGTCTCCAGCGTCTCCACGAACGCGCCCGCGTCCAGCAGCGAGTCGCGCAGGTAGGGGGCGTTGAACCGGCCGTGCGCCCACTTCTCGCCCGGGCCGGTGCCGAGCGGCTCGCCGCCGGCGGCGCGCAGCACCTCCGCCGCCTCCGCCCGCCGTCCGGCGACCCCCCGCGCGGTGCCCTCGAACCCGAGCACCGCCAGGCAGCCGGCCGAAGAACCGGCTCCGCCCGGCGTTCCGATCGCGGCCGGGTCGGCCAGCCCGACCATCGTCTCGGTCTCGTCGGACAGCCGCAGGACCGCGGGCAGCGGCCCGTCCTGGGCGAGCCGGCGCAGCGCGGCCGCGCCCTCGCCGAACGACGCGAACCGCCAGCCCTCGTACTCCCGCGCCTCCGGGACGGGATGGATCCGCACGGTCACGGACGTGATCACACCGAACGCGCCCTCCGAGCCGAGGACGAGCTGCCGCAGGTCGGGGCCCGCGGCCGACTTCGGCGCACGGCCGAGGTCGAGCGTCCCCTCCGGGGTGGCGGCCGTCAGCGCCACCACCATGTCGTCGAAGCGCCCGTACCCCGCGGACGCCTGCCCGCTGGACCGCGCCGCCGCGAACCCGCCGATCGACGCCCACTCGAACGACTGCGGGAAGTGCCCGAGGGTGTAGCCGCGCTCCCCCAGCCGCGCCTCGGCGTCCGGGGCGCGCAGGCCGGGCTGCAGGACGGCCGTCCGGGCGGTCTCGTCGACCGAGACGACGGCGTCCATGCGCCGCAGGTCGAGCGCGATGAACCCGCCGCCGCCCGTGCCCCTGCCCGCGCCGTCGGCCGAGGGGGCCAGCCCGCCGACGACCGAGGTGCCGCCGCCGAACGGGACGACCGCGATCCGGCGCTCCGCGCAGGCCCGCAGCACGGCGAGGACCTCGTCGTGCGATCCCGGGAGGACGACCGCGTCGGGCGCGTCCGCCGTCTCGCCGGCGCGGATGCGCAGCAGGTCGGGCGTCGACTTGCCGCGGGTGTGCCGAACGCGCGTCTCGGTGTCGGCGCGGACGTTGGAGTCCCCGACGATCTTCGCCAGCGCGGTCAGGTCGCCGTCGTCGAGGCGGCAGGCGGGGACCTCGACGCCTGCGAGGTCGGCCGGGGGCCGCTCGGCGGGCCGCACCCCGAGCATGTCGCGCAGCAGCCCGACCACCGGTTCCGGCAGCGGCGCGGCCCGGCCCGGATCGCCCCAGCCGCTCCACAGCATGTCCCGCGTCTCCACCCGCGCCTCCCGTCACCGGCCTGCCGCCGGCCTCGAATCTGTGCTTACACTGTGACACATGACGTCGAATCGTCACAAGAAGAACGGCCGCACCGTCCGGGTGCGCCACGAAGCGGGGCGCGAAGGGGCGGGGCGCGACGG
>NZ_SMKB01000524.1:0-795 GCF_004348575.1 Actinomadura sp. 7K534 | reverse complement strand
TAATAGACAGCCCGCACCCCCCACAAGAACGCCGACGTAAACGACCCCACGCCACCGCGTATCCGCATACAGATACCGCTCGGCCACCGAGGCGACCCGCCCGAACCCGGCGACCGGATGCCATTTCTTCGGATCCCCCAAAAGCGCGTCCAACGCGACCCCGAGGACCAGACCCTCAGCAGAGACGCGCATCAAGCTCGTCCCAGTGCCGCTCCAGCCAGTCCTGCGCCCGCCGTATCCGCTGCCCGGCACCGCCACGCCACATCCGCCCCCAACTCCCCCCGCTCTCCGCCCGAAGCCGCATCGCCCGATAGGACCGCTCGAACCTCACCCGAGCCGCCGGCAGCACTTCCCGCCGCCGCACCTCATCCAGCCCGTACGCATCACAGAAGACCCGCAACCGACGTCCGACATCCACCCGGTAGAGCAGCGCGTCCCTGTCCGCGGGATCGGCGATGGGCCCCCAATGCCGCAGCGCCGTCACCACATCGAACAACCGCGTCGTGGGCCGCGCCAGATCGAAATCGATCAGCGCGACCGGCACCCCGCCCCGGAAGACCACATTCTCCGGCGTCACATCACAATGCCCGATGATCTCGGGCTCCCCGTCCAGGTTCGAGGTCACCCCGTCCCAAGGCGCCCCTTCCGGCGCCTCATACGACTCCACCGCGTCGTGGTACCGCCGCAGCAGCCGCCCGACCCCTTTGAGCACCTCGTCCGAAACGACATGCCCCTCCAGCGGCCGCCGAGGCACCTCCCCCGGCACCCAGCTGAGAACCTCCCGCCCCCGCTCAT
>NZ_SMKB01000054.1:0-36332 GCF_004348575.1 Actinomadura sp. 7K534 | reverse complement strand
CTGGCGGGGTGGGCAGGGCACGAGCGGGAGGCTCAGGCCGAGTTGGGCGGCGGCCGTGAGAGAGCCGTGGAGCACGCCGGCCAGGACGCGCGTGTCGTCCGCCGCGTCGTGCGCCTTGCGCTGGGTGACGCCGTAGTGGGCGGCCAGCGTCCCCAGGCGCATGTTCCGGGTGGGAGGCGACAGGCGGCGGTTGAGGGCGAGGGTGCACAGCCGTCGCTCGACCGGCAGCCGCAGGCCGGCGCGGGCGAATTCCTGGGAGAGGAAGTCGTAATCGAAACGCGCGTTATGGGCGACCATCACGCGGCCCTGGAGAAGTGCGGCGACCTCGGGCGCGATCTGCTCGAATTTCGGGGCGCCCGCCAGCCGTTGCGGTGTCAGTCCGTGAATGTGGACGGGGCCGGGGTCGCAGCCGGGATTCAGCAAGGAGGAGAACCGGCCGGTGACCTTTCCGTCCGGTCCGATGGCCAGCATCGCGATGGACAGCACCCGGTGCTGCGCGGGTCGGAACCCCGAGGTCTCGACGTCGACCAAGGTCCAGTCCAAGGAGTAATCGCGCATGGCAGCGTGCGTCCCCCGCATTCCGACCCCGCATTCTGATCCGCCTGTATCGGCGTCAGATGCTAATCGCACGGCCGTGCGCGTCGCCGGAAATACCTGACCGCGAGCACGCGAAAGCATGGCCGTTTTCGGTCACGTCAATGCGAACACAATTCGAGTGTCCCGGAAAATCCCGCCGAGAAGTGACTCAGGTCCTGATCTTCCGGGCTTCGATCACCAGTGCCTGGGCGGACTGGCCCAGGCGGCCGGCCTGGTCGTAGATCGTGGAGACGCTCAGGCCCGCGCCTACCGGCTGCACGACGCCGGCGGCGGCCAGCCCGACCCAGGAGCCGGCCGGCTCGCGGGAGAGGTGCAGCGTCAGCTCCGTGTTCATGAAGCTCCACTCGCGCTGGTCCAACCGCATGTTCGTGGCGGTGGAGGCGTAGTCGGCCGCCGCCGCGACCCGCGCGATGGGCGGGGCCGGCTCGCCGGCGACGACGGGCACCAGCAGGCTCACCCACAGCCCGACCGAGCCCGCGGGGACGCCGGACTCGCCAAGCCCGCGGACGCGGATGGCGCCCGAGTCGAAGCAGTCCCAGCCGACGGCCTCGCGCGCTCCGGGCGTGGGGGTGCTCAGGTCGGGCACCGGGACGCCGCCGAACGGGTTCGGATGGTCGACGGCGCCTTCGGGCAGGTCGAGGTCGCTCTTCCGGACCGCGACGCACGAGGCGCGCGCCACCGGGGCGCCGTCCGCGAGCAGCGTGATCTCCTGGCGCACCACGCGGCGGCCGCCCTCGGGGCGCGTCACGTCCAGGGTCAGCGGGACGTCGGGCACCGGGCCGAGCATGTCGATCGTGAGGCGCGCGGGCGTCCACTCCGGCACGTCGACCGCGTTCGCCAGCACGGCCGCGACGGCGCCGCCGTGCAGGGCGTCGCGGCGCCACGGGCCGCGGGCGCGGTCGGTCGGGACGAGGCGGGAGCCGTCGCGCTCGAACAGCGCCGCACCGGACGGCGGAGCACCGGACGGCGGAGCATCGGACGCCGGGGCGTCGCCGAGCGCGGCGGCCCGGCTGTCGGCGGTCATGAGGCCGTCCGCGCCGAGGACGGCGACGCCACCGACGACGATGTCGCGGCGGCGACGGCGGGGGCGAACCAGCGGCGGAGGAAGGCGCGCAGGTCGTCCGGGGTCCGCGCCGGGTCGCCGGGATCGACGAGGAAGGACTGGACGGTCCGGAGCGTCCACTCGATCAGTTCGGCGCGCTGCCCGGGACCGATCCCGGACGCGTCCCAGTCCACGGCGCTCTGGTCGAGCAGGGACCGGCCTATGGTCCGCGCGGTGTCGGACGTGACGGTGCGCAGGAGGGGGTTGCCGCCTTCGACGTCCAGCAGGAGCCGCAGGTACGGCTCGTTCGGGATCTCCTGGATCGTGTACGCCACGGCCTCGACCAGCGCCTCGCCCGGGTCGGCGATGCTGCGGAGCCGGCGCGACATGCGGGCGAGGAAGTCGCGGGTGCCGTCGAAGGCGGCGGCGGTCAGCATCGCCTGCGTGCCGGGGAAGTAGCGGTACACGGTCTGCCGGCTGATCCCGAGGTCGGCCGCGACGTGCGCGATGGTCGTGGCGCCGCCCAGTTCCCGGACGCAGCGGTGCGTCGCGTCCTTGATCCGGGCGACCGCCTCCTCGTCGCTGGCCGGAGGCGTCCCGCCCCATCCGTGTGTCCGCACCGGCCCAAAGTATCGGCCGACCTTGACAAGACACAAGAGCAAATGTGTATCGTCGCTCCGACGTGCACAAACGCACAAGGATGTGGCCCATGCTCGAAGTCCAGCAGCCGCAGACCGCTCCCGAGGGCGCCGCCCGGGTCGCGGACCTGTGCGACGCCGACCTGTCCGATCCGCGCACGTACGAGGCGGGCCCGCCGCACGCCGCGTTCGACGTCCTGCGGGCGGCGGCACCGGTCGCCTGGCACGACGAGCGGCCGGTCGCGCTCCGGGCCAGCGAGGCGTCGAGCGGCCTGCCCGCCCCGCCGTCCCCCGGCTTCTGGGCGGTGACGAGCCATGGCCTCGTGCACGAGGTGTCGCGGGACCCCGCCCTGTTCTCCAGCCACCTGGGCGGCACGCAGCTGTTCAGCACCGACGAGCTGACGCTCGCGGGCCTGCGGCTGATGCTGCTCAACATCGACCCGCCCGAGCACTCCCGGCTCCGCAAGATCGTCTCGCCCGCGTTCACCCCGCGCGCGGTCGAGGCCCTGCGCGCCTCCGTCGGCCGCCACGCCCGCGAGATCGCGGACGAGATCGCCGGCGCCGGGTCGGTGGACCTCGTCACGGCCGTCTCCAAGGAACTGCCGACCCGGGTCCTGGCCGACCTGCTCGGGATGCCCGCGGAGGACCGGAACCTCATCGTCACCTGGACCGACGGGATGATCGCCTTCGAGGACGCCGAACTCACCGGCGACCCGTCCACGGCGGTGGCGATGTTCGCCGAGGCGACCGAGTACGGCAGGCAGGTGGCGGCCGAACGGCGCGCCCGCCCCACCGGCGACGTCATGTCCGCCATCGCCAACGCGGAGGTCGACGGCGAGCGGCTCACCGACGGCGAGTTCTCCATGTTCTGGATCCTCCTCGTCATCGCCGGCAACGAGACGACCCGCAACTCCCTGACGGGCGCCGTCATCGCGCTGCAGGAGCACGGCCTGTGGGACGACCTCGTCCGCGACCCCGGACTGCTCGCGACGGGCACCGACGAGCTGGTGCGCCACGTCTCCCCCGTGATGCAGTTCCGGCGCACCGCCACCCGGGACACCGTGCTCGGCGGGCAGCGGATCCGCGCCGGGGACAAGGTCGTCCTCTGGTACACGGCCGCGAACCGGGATCCGGCGGTGTTCGCCGACCCGCACGTCCCGGACCTGCTCCGCGACCCGAATCCGCACCTGGCGTTCGGCACCGGCCCGCACTTCTGCCTCGGGTCGCGGCTCGCGAAGCTGGAGGTCTCCGCCATGCTCACCGAGTTGCTCACCAGGTATCCGCGGCTGCGCCTCGACGGCGAGGCGGAGCGCATCACCTCCAGCTTCATCGCCGGCGTCGACCGCCTCCCGGTCGCGCTGGGGTGAGCGACCGGCGCCCGTGAGATGCTGCGGGTGTGACGACGACCGGGGGTGGGGAGCCGCCCGCGCGGCGGCGGCGCGGGCGTCCCGGGTACGACCAGGAGACGATCCTGCGGACGGCGGTGGAGCTGTTCAACCGCCGGGGGTACGACGCCACGAGCATGGGCGACCTGGCCAAGGAGCTGGGGCTGACGAAGCCGGCGATCTACCACCACGTCGCGGGCAAGGAGCAGCTGCTCAGCCTGGCTCTGGACGACGCCCTCGACGAGCTCACCGCCGTCGTGGCCGAGGCGTCCCGCGAGCGCGCCGGGACGACCGCCCATGAGCGGCTGCGCGAGGTGGTGCGGCGCAGCGTCGAGGTGCTCGTGGCGCACCAGCCGTCCGTCACGCTGCTGCTGCGGGTCCGCGGCAACAGCCCGGTCGAGCTGGCCGCGCTGGAGCGGCGCCGCTGGCTCGACGACCGCCTCGCCGCGCTCGTCGCCGACGCCGTCAAGGAGGGCGCGCTGCGCGACGACGTGCCGCCCGCGCTGGTGAGCCGGCTGCTGTTCGGCATGGTGAACTCACTGGTCGAGTGGTACCGCGCGGACGGCGCGTACGACACCGCGACGGTCGCCGAGACGATCACGACCATGGCCTTCGACGGCCTGGCCCGGCACGGGTTTCAGGCGTCGTAGTCGATCGTGACGCGGTCGGCGGCGGGGAACGTCTGGCAGGTGAGGACGAAACCGGCGGCCAGCTCGGACTCCTCCAGCGCGTAGTTGCGGCGCATGTCGACCTCGCCCTCGCGGACGACGGCGCGGCACGTCCCGCAGACGCCGCCCTTGCAGGCGAACGGCAGGTCGGCGCGCGACGCCTGGGCGCCTTCGAGGAGCGTCGTGTCGCGCGGGACGGCCGACGTCGTGCGGAGGCCGTCGAGGATCATGGTCAGCTCCGTCGTCGCGCCCGCCGGGACGTCCGCGGCCCGCCGCGGCTGGGGCGGGGGCTCGTCCACGTAGAACAGCTCGACGTGCACCTTCGCCGGGACGGCGAGCTCACTCAGCACCGCCCGCGCGTCCTCGATCATCTGCAGCGGCCCGCAGAGCCAGACGTGGTCGAACGTCTCCGCCGGCAGGAGGTCGGTGAGCAGGCGGCACAGGCGGTCCCGGTCCAGCCGGCCGGAGAACAGCTCGACGTCGCGCGGCTCGCGGGACAGGACGTGGACCAGCTGGAACCGGGCGCCGTAGCGGTTCTTCAGGTCGCCGAGCTCCTCGGCGAACATCACCGTCCGGCTCGTCCGGTTGCCGTACAGGAGCGAGACCTGGGCGCCGGGGTTGGTCAGGACCGTGGACGCGACCGACAGCATCGGGGTGATGCCCGACCCGGCGGCGATGCACAGGTGCCGCTCACCGGTCGCCGGGTCCGCCCGCCAGGAGCCGGCCGGCGGCTGCACCTCGATCCGGGTCCCCGGCACGACCTCGCGGACGAGCCAGGACGAGAAGAACCCGTCCGGGATCTCGCGGACGCCGATGCGCGGCGCCTCCCCGGCGGCGGCGCAGATCGAGTAGGACCGGCGGTGCTCCGCCCCGTCCACGAAGCGGCGCAGGGTGAGCGACTGCCCGGCCTCGAACGCGTACGCCTCGCGCAGTTCGGCGGGCACGTCGAACGTGATCGCGGCGGCGTCCTCGCACACATGCTCGACCGCCGCCACGGTCAGCGTGTGGAACCCCGTGGCCGGCCGGGTCCGCGCGGGGGCCGGAGTGGTCATCAGATCTCCTTGACGTGCTCGAAGGGTTCGAGGCAGTCGGTGCAGCGGTAGAGCGCCTTGCAGGCGGTGGAGCCGAACTCCGAGGCCAGCCGGGTGTTCGCGGAGCCGCAGCGCGGGCAGGCGAGGTTGCGCCGCGTCGGCCCGAGGCTGATGCCGACCGGCCCGTCCGCGCGGCGCGCCGGGCCGGGCGGGGACAGCCCGGCCTCCCGCAGCGCGGCCCGGCCGCGCTCGGAGATCCAGTCGCTCGACCACGGCGGGTCGAGGACGACGCGCACCTCGACCCGGGGGAACCCCGCGCCGTTCAGCCGGTGGACGAGGTCGTCGCGCATGGTGGCCATGGCCGGGCAGCCGGTGTAGGTCGGGGTGATGGAGGCGACGACCACCTCGCCTTCGACGTCGACGTCGCGCAGGACGCCGAGGTCGGCGAGGGTGAGCATCGGCATCTCCGGGTCGCGGACCTGCGCGGCGGCCTCGGCGGCGCGTTCCCTGGCGGGTAGGTGCTGCCCGGTCACCATCGGCCCTCCGGGTGCGCGCGGGCGACGACCTGCATCTCGGCGAGGAGCAGGCTGAGCGCCTCGGTGTGCATGCCGTGCCGGCCGGTCCGCCCACCGGCACCGGCCGGCGCGGGACGGTCCGGGCGGTCGACGCCGCTCACGGCGAAGACCTGGTCGAGGACGGCGTCCACCTCGCCGGCCATCGACGCGGGGTCGACGCCGACGCCCGCTTCCGCGAGTGAGAGCTCCAGGGGGTGCGGGGAGACGAGTTCGGGCTTGAGCGGCCACATCTCGTCCAGGGCCGTGAGGAGCCTGCGGCGCGACTCTTCGGTGCCCTGCGCGAGGGTGAGGAACCAGCGGCCCGCCCAGTCGCGGTGGTAGGTGACCTCCTTGACGCCCTTGGCCGCGACCGCCGCCAGCACCGCGTCCCTGCTGGAGCGGAGCCGTTCGAGCAGCGCGAGCCGGGCCACCGAGAACAGGAGCAGCCGGACGACGACGTGCGCGAAGTCGCCGTTCGCCACCTCTGTGAGGCGCACGTTGCGGAACTGCCCGGCCTCCCGGAAGAACGCCAGCGCGTCCTCGGCGGGGACCGGCGATCCGTCCGGGAGCGGCGGTACGGCGCCCGGGTCGGCGGCGGCCGCCCGCGCCAGCAGCAGGCGCGCCTGGCCGAGGAGGTCGAGGGCCATGTTCGCCAGCGCGATGTCCTCTTCGAGGTCGGGCGCGCGGCTGCACCACTCCGACAGCCGCTGCGACATGATCAGTGCGTCGTCGCCGAGCATGAGGCAGTACCGGGCGAGTCCGGCGTGGTCGACGCCGTCCGGGACGGTCGTGTCGACACCGGCGAGCGGGTCCTCGAAGTCGGTGCCGAACGCCCACCGGGAGTCGTCCGCGCCCTCGATCAACCCGTCGAAGATGCTGCCCTCGTCGTGGGCCAGATGCGGGTCGTGAGTCATGCGGTGCCCTCCGGTCACATGTGCGGGACGTTCCCGGGGATTTCGTAGAACGTCGGGTGCCGGTAGACCTTGTCGCCGCTCGGCGCGAAGAGGGGGTCCTTCTCGTCCGGGCTCGACGCGGTGATGGCGTCGGCGCGCACGACCCAGATGCTCACGCCCTCGTTGCGGCGCGTGTAGACGTCGCGGGCGTGCCGCAAGGCCATCGTGTCGTCGGGGGCGTGCAGCGACCCGACGTGGACGTGGTTGAGCCCGCGCTTGCCCCGCACGAACACCTCGTAGAGCGGCCATTCCCGCCGGTCCGCGCCCTGGCTGCCGCCGGTCATGCGGCACCTCCTTCCGCGGAGCGGCTCGCGAACGCGGTGGCCGCCTCCCGCACCCAGGCGCCGTCCTCGTGGGCGGCTCGGCGGTGGGCCATCCGCTGCGCGTTGCACGGCCCGTTCCCGGCGATGACCGCGGCGAGCTCCTCCCAGTCCGGCTCACCGAAGTCGTAGTGGCCGCGCTCCTCGTTCCAGCGCAGGCCGGGGTCGGGCAGCGTCACCCCGAGCGCCTCGGCCTGCGGGACGGTCATGTCCACGAACTTCTGCCGGAGCTCGTCGTTGGAGTTGCGCTTGACGCCCCACGCCATCGACCGCGCGCTGTTGGGGGACGCGGTGTCCGGCGGGCCGAACATCATCAGCGACGGCCACCAGAACCGGTCGACCGACTCCTGCACCATCTCCCGCTGGGCGCCGGTGCCGCGCATCATCGTCATCAGCAGCTCGTAGCCCTGCCGCTGGTGGAACGACTCCTCCTTGCAGATGCGGATCATCGCGCGGCCGTAGGGCCCGTAGGAGGTGCGGCAGAGCGGCACCTGGTTGACGATCGCGGCGCCGTCGACGAGCCAGCCGATCGTGCCGACGTCGGCGTAGGACAGCGTCGGGTAGTTGAAGATCGAGGAGTACTTCTGCCGGCCGGACAGCAGCAGCTCGGTCAGCTCGGCGCGGGACACGCCGAGCGTCTCGCACGCCGAGTACAGGTAGAGGCCGTGCCCGGCCTCGTCCTGGACCTTGGCCAGCAGGATCGCCTTGCGGCGCAGGGACGGGGCGCGGCCGATCCAGTTGCCCTCGGGCTGCATCCCGATGATCTCGGAGTGCGCGTGCTGGGCGATCTGCCGCACGAGCGTCCTGCGGTAGGCGTCCGGCATCCAGTCCCGGGGCTCGATGCGGTCGTGGCGCGCGATCGTCGCGTCGAAGGCCGCCTGGAGCCGCTCCTCCAGTTCCGGCTCCACCGGAGTCGTGGTCATCCGTCCCCTCCGCGGCGCAATTACTTATCGTTCGGTCAGTAATAGGGTCGCACGGAGCCCCGGGACCGCGCAACAGGTCGCGGTCAAGGTTGCGGAGACTTTTCGGGAGATCGGCCGGTGCCCGGGGATCAGCTCCTGCCGACCGTCTCCCGGATCCGCACCCCGGGCTTGGCCGCGTCGCGGCCGCGCCGGTACAGGACGCCCGGCCACCAGACGACCGGCCCGGCGTCGCGGACCAGGGCCGGGACCAGCAGGGAGCGCACGAGGAGCGTGTCCATCAGGACCCCGAACGCCACGATGAAGGCGATCTGGACGAGGAACGAGAGCGGGATGACCACCAGGGCCGCGAAGGTCGCCGCGAGCACCACGCCGGCGGACGTGATGACCCCGCCGGTCACGGTCAGGCCCTCCAGGACGCCGCGCCGCACCCCGTGGCGCAGCGACTCCTCTCGCGCGCGGGTCATCAGGAAGATGTTGTAGTCGACACCGAGCGCGACCAGGAACACGAACCCGTACAGCGCCACCGACGGGTCGGTGCCGGTGAAGCCGAGCAGGTGCTGGAACACCAGCGCGGCGACGCCGAGGGTCGCCAGGTAGTTGAGCGCGACGGTGGCGACCAGCAGCACCGGCATCAGCACCGAGCGGAGCAGGGCCACCAGGATCACGATGATGATCGCCAGCACGACCGGGATGATGACCTTGCGGTCGCGCTGGGCGGCGGCCTGGGTGTCGACCTGCTGGGCGGTGTAGCCGCCGACGAGCGCGTCGGCCCCGGCGACGCCGTGGAGGTTGCCGCGCAGCCGGTCGACCGTCCGCCGGGCCGCGTCGCTGTCGGCGGCGCTGCTCAGCGTGACCTCGGCGATGGCGCGGCCGTCCACGACCACGGGCCGCCCGCCCTCCCCGGTGCGCGGCCGGGCGCCGGACACGCCCTCGGTCCGCTGCGCGGCGGCGAGCACCGGGGGCAGCGCCGACGCGTCGGTGATCACGATGGCGGGGTTGCCCGACCCGCCGGGGAAGTGCTCGTCCAGTGCCTCCTGGGCCGTCACCGACGACGCTTCGCCGACGAACGTCTCGCTCAGCGGCACCCCGTCGGTGCGCAGGGTCGGCATGAACGCGGCGCCGGCGAGCAGCACGATCAGGCAGGCCGCCCAGATGCGGCGCGGGTGGTGGTCGATCAACCGCGCGATGCGCTCCCAGACGGCGTGCCTGGAGGCGTCCGGGCGCTCGGGGTGCGGACGGGCGGGCCAGTACGCCGTCCGGCCGAAGATCACCAGGACCGCGGGCAGGTAGGTGAGCGCGCTCAGCAGCGCGCAGCCGATGCCGAGCGCGCCGACCGGGCCGAGGGCCCGGTTGTTGGACAGGTCGCTGAGCAGCAGGGCGAGCAGGCCGGCGGCGACGGTCCCGCCGGAGGCGAGGATGGCCCCGGCCGAGCGCCGCCACGCCGTCCGCATGGCCTGCAGCCGGTCGGAGCCGAGCGAGAGCTCCTCCCGGAACCGGGCCGACATCAGCAGGGCGTAGTCGGTGGTGGCGCCGATGACCAGGATCGAGAGGATGCCCTGCACCTGGCCGTCCACCGTGACGACGCCGGCGTCGGCCAGGGCGTAGGCGACCGCGCTGGCGAACCCGAGCGCCAGGATCGAGCCGACGATGATCAGCAGCGGGAGGAGCACGCTGCGGTACACCAGCAGCAGGATCACCAGCACCACGCCGAGGGCGACGAGGACGAGGAGGGTGTCGATTCCGGCGAACGCGTCGGAGAAGTCCGCCTGGGTGGCTGCGGGGCCGCCGACCTGGACGCTCGTCCCCGGCACCTGCTCCGCGGCCGCCCGGACGCGGTCGATGACGCCGCCGATCTCCTCGCCCGCGTCCGACCCGACCGGCACGACGCCGCTGAGCGCCGCGCCGTCCTCCGACGGGATGGCCGGGGACGGGGCGTCCGGGATGAACGGCGCGCCGCGGAGCGACTCCAGCGCCTGCCCGGCCGCCGCCCGCTGGTCCGCGGTGATCCGGCCGTCCCGGGCCTCCCACACGACGATGGCGGGGGTCGTCTGGTCCGACTCGAACGCGGCCTGCTGTTCGAGCACCTGCGTCGACTCGGCGCTGCTGGGCAGGAACGACGACTGCTCGTTGGTGGTGACCTCGCCGAGCTTGCCGGCGTAGGGGCCCAGGAAGCCGCCGATGGCGAGCCAGACGACGACCAGTGCGGCCGGGAGGATCCAGCGGACGGCTCGCGGTGCGGACATGCGTTCCCTTGCGTCGAGTCAGGTGAGGATTGCCATCCAGGTGTTCCCGCCACCGCAGGGCGAAACCTGAAGCGGCCGCCCCCTCAGGCGGGGACGGCCGCTTCGCTCTTGACTCTTCCGTGGTGCCTCAGTGGTGTGTCAGGGGCCTGCGCCCGCCGTCTTGATGGTGTCCAGCGCCCGGTCGAGGGACAGGACGTCGGCGTACTTGGCCTCCAGGTCGAGCAGGTTGGCCTCGTGCAAACGGCGGTCGCGGTCGCCGCACGCCTCGTCCACCACCAGGGGCCGGAACCCGTGCTGCAGCGCGTCGGTCGCGCTCGCGCGGATGCAGCCGCTCGTGGTGAGCCCGCAGATCAGCAGCGTGTCGATGCCGGCCGAGGTCAGCGTCGCCGCCAGCGACGTCCCGTGGAACGCGCTCGCGTACTGCTTGGTGACCACGGTCTCGCCCGGCTCGGGGGCGGCCCCCTCGGCGAAGCCGCCGAGGGGGCTGCCCTCCTCGAACACGCGCAGCGCGGGGACCTTGCGGGCGAACAGGCCGCCGTCGGCGCCCCCGGGCTGCAGGACCACCCGGGTGTGCAGGACGGGCAGGCCCGCCGCCCGTGCCGCCCCGATCAACGTGCTGGACGCGGCCACCGCGCCCTCGACCGGGGCGCGCAGCGGCGAGCCGTCCACCAGGTAGGCGCGGGCGAGGTCGATCGCGAGCACCGCGGGGGCGGTGCCGCAGCCGAGGCTCGCGCCGAAGCCGGAGTCCCGGTAGTCCGCGGCGAGGTCCTCCACCGGCCCCCGCGCCGGTTCCCGCGCCGGCCCGCCGCCGCTCATCGCCGGCCGTGCAGCGCGGCGGCGGAGCGGACGTCCACCGGCGGCCGGGGCGCGGGGAGCCCGGTCTCCTCCTCGCACCGGTCGAGGATCTCCGCCAGCGGCGGGCCCATGTCGAACACGGGGACCTCCGCCCGCGCCTCGCCCATCTCCGCCCGCAGCCGCTCGGTGGCCGCCTCGTCGAGGGTGCCGTCCGCGGTGCAGACGACGCCGTAGTCGCGGGCGCCCTCGGCGGTCACCAGCCCGCGCCGCACCTCCAGCGCCACCAGCTCGGCGGGGCGCCGCAGCGGGTCGCCCCACCCGCCGCCGCCCCACGTGACGAAGTGGAGCACGTCGCCGGGGCCGACCGGCACGTCGTGGATCTTGCTGGGCAGCACCTCGCGGGTGCCGTCCGCCCGGTCGATCCACTTGCGGCCCCGCTCCCCCGGACGGCCGCCGTTCACGCCCCACGGGTAGGTGAGCCAGCGGTCGTCGTGGATCGCGATCGTGCCCGGCTCCTCGAAGCAGTACGCGACGTCCACGCCGTTGCCGCCGCGGTGCAGGCCCGCGCCGCCCGAGTCGGCGATGGTCTCCCAGCGCTCGATGCGCAGCGGGTAGTACGACTCCAGGTACTCGCAGGGGATGTTGCGGAAGGACGGCCACAGCGAGTGCCCGTCCGGGCCGTCCCCGACCGGGCGCCCCGGCACCCCGCCGAACCCGATCGAGTACAGCTGGAACCACTCGCCCTCGCGCGGCCCCGACGTGTAGTGGCCGGAGTACATGAAGTGCGGCGAGGACGAGAACCCGGCCGCGTTCAGGATCTCCGGGTTCGTCTGCCCCAGCAGCCCGCCGAACAGGTCGAACACGCGGCCGATGCCGTGGTTGCGGGCGTTCAGCGCGGCGGGGTGGCGCGGCTTCCAGAACGAGTCCTCGGGGATCGTCACGTCGATCAGCGGGTAGAAGCCGTCGTTCCACAGGATCTGCGGGTCGGCGACCGTGATCACGTAGATGCCGAAGAACATCCGGACGAGGTTCTCGTTGATGAAGTAGTTGACCGGCCCCACCGCCTGCGGCGCGGCGTGCGAGAAGTCCAGATGGATCTTCTCCCCGTGCCGGGTGAGGGAGATCTTCAGCTCGTAGGGGCCGTAGCCGCAACCGTCGTCGCAGATGTAGTCGGCGAACTCCAGCGTCTGCCCGTCCTCGAACAGCGTCGCGAGCAGGACCTTCATGGCCTGGTAGTTGCGGTCGAGCAGGTCGTCCAGCGCGGACAGGTACGTCTCGACGCCGAACCGGTCGCACAGCTCGGTCACCCGCCGCGCCGCCGTGGTGCAGGCGGCGACGAGGCCGTTCAGGTCGGCGCGGTTCCACTCGGGCATCCGCACCTGGTTGAGGATGATGCCGAGCGCCGCCTCGTTCAGCACGCCGCCCTCGTACAGCTTGAACGGCGGGACGATCACGCCTTCCTCGTAGATCGTGCGGGCGTCGGCGGGCATCGAGCACGGCGTCTTGCCGCCGACGTCCGACATGTGGCCGAACATCGACGCCCAGCCGACCAGCCGGCCCTCGTGGAAGATCGGCACCACCAGCAGCCAGTCGTTGGCGTGGCTGATCGCCGCGCCGCACGCGTACGGGTCGGACGTCATCAGGATGTCGCCCTCGCCGATCGTGCCGTCGAAGTTGGCGAGGAAGTCCGGCACCGACAGCCCGAACTGGCCGACGACCATCTTGCCGTCCGGGTTCGCGATCAGCGGGAACTCGTCGTGCTGCTCGCGGATGCCCGGCGACAGCGCGGTGCGGAAGAGGACCTCGTCCATCTCGTAGCGCGCGTTGCGCAGCGCGTTCTCGATGATGTCGAGGGTGACCGGGTCGATGTCCACCCGGCCGACCGGCTCGGTGTTGGTCTGCAGGATCTCGGCCATCAGCTCTCCTCCGTCGGACGGATCAGCAGGCTGCCGCTCGGGTGCACGGTCGCGGCGTGGCCGGGCAGCACGAGCGTGGTGGAGTCCATCTCGACCACGATGGCCGGGCCGGTCACCACGTCCCCGGCGAGCAGCCTGGAACGGTCGTAGATGTTCGCGGGACGGGTCGCGCCGTCCATCCACACCTCGGTCTCGCGGACCAGCGCGGCGGACGGGTCGCCGGACCCCTCCGCCAGCGTGCGCCAGGCGACCTCCGGGCGGGGGCCGCTCACGGTGACGCGCAGGTTGATCACCTCGCGCTCGTTGTCGAGCAGGAAGGAGAACAGCCGCTTGTGCTCGGCGTCGAACGCGGCGCCCAGCTCGGCGAGCAGGTCGCCGTCGACGGCCGCGCGGTCCACCTCGACGGGGATCTCGAAGCCCTGCCCGTGGTACCGCAGGTCGATCTGGTACGTCTGCGTCTGGACGTCGCGCGGCACCCCCTCGGACTCCAGCCGCGCGGCGGCGGTGTCGGCCAGTTCCTGCAGCGCGGTGCGCAGCTCCGCGTTGTCCAGGGTGGAGAACTGGCGCACCATCGTGCGGGCGGCCTCGTCGCGGGGGCAGGTCGTCGCGTCCCCGTACGCGCACAGCACGCCGGGCGACGGCGGGACGATCACCGGCCAGGAGCCGGTGAGCCGGCCGAGGGCGTTGGCGTGCAGCGGCCCGGCGCCGCCGAACGACATGAGCGCGAACTCGCGCGGGTCGAAGCCCTGCTGGACGCTGATCAGCCGGAGCGCGCCGAGCATGTTCTCGTTGACGATGTCGACGATGCCCGCCGCCGCGGCCTCCACGCTCGGCAGGCCCATCGCGTCGGCGACGCCGCGGACGGCCTTGCGGGCGGCCTCGGCGTCCAGCGAGATCTCCCCGCCGGCGAGGTCCTGCGGCAGGTACCCGAGGACGACGTTGGCGTCGGTGACGGTCGGCTCGGTGCCGCCCGCCCCGTACGCGGCGGGCCCAGGGTCGGCGCCCGCCGACTGCGGGCCGACGCGCAGCGCCTTGGTCAGCTCGGGGACGTGCGCGATCGACCCGCCGCCCGCGCCGACCGAGCGGACGTCGACGCTCGTCGCCCGGACGGTCAGGTCGCCGACGCTCGTCTCCCGCCCGATCCGGGGCTGCCCGCCGAGGACCAGCGCCACGTCCGTGGACGTGCCGCCCATGTCGAACGTGAGGAAGTCCTTGAACCCGGCCTGCTCGGCGAACCACACCGCGCCCGTCACGCCGCCGGCGGGGCCGGACAGCAGCAGCGCCACCGGGTCCTCCGCCGCCTTGGCCGCCCGGGTCAGCCCGCCGTCGCTGCGCAGCACCGACAGCGGCGCGGTGATCCCGCTGCCGGTCAGGGAACGATCCAAATTGTTGACGTACCGGGACACCTCGGGCTGCACGTAGCTGTTGGCCACGGTCGTGACGGTGCGCTCGTACTCCCGCATCTCCGGCAGGACGCGGCTGGACAGCGACACCGGAATGCCGGGCAGCTCCGCGGCGGCCAGCTCGGCGACCCGCCGCTCGTGCTCGTCGTTCGCGAACGAGTTGATCAGCGCGATCGTCAGCGCCTCGATGCCGCCGCCGGCGAGGCGGCGCAGCTCGGCGCGGGCGCGCTCCTCGTCCAGCGGGGCGACCACCGAGCCGTCGGAGGCGATCCGGCCGGGGACCTCCACCGTGTGCTCCAGCTTCGCGAGCGGCTCGGGCTTCGGCCAGATGATCCACCCGGCCAGGCCGCCCGGCACGTACGACCGGGCGATCTGCAGGACCTGCCGGAAGCCCTCGGTCGTCACCAGGCCGACCCGCGCGCCCCTCCCCTGGAGGATCGCGTTGGTCGCGACCGTGGTGCCGTGCAGGACGTGCGCCACCTCGGTGAGGTCGATCCCGGCGTCCTGGCACACCTTGCGGATGCCGTTCAGGACGCCCAGGGACTGGTCCTCCGGAGTGGACGCGGTCTTCGCCCGATGGCTGACCCCGGTCTCCTCGTCCACGAGCAGCACGTCGGTGAACGTGCCTCCTACATCAACGCCTAGGCGATAGCCCATGCTGGCCTCCCGGGTTGTCGTCGTTGACGGTCAGATGACTCCGCGCTCCGACAGCGCGGAGATCTGGGCCTGGTCCAGGTCCAGGAGGCCGCCGTAGACCTCCCGGTTGTGCTCGCCGAGTCCCGGGCCGGGGTGCCGTACCGCGCCCGGGGTCTCGCTGAGCTTGGGGAACGCGTTGTGCATCGGCAGTTCGCCGAAGTCGGGGTGCGCGAGCCGCACGATCGCGTCGCGGGCGGCGAAGTGCGGGTCCTCGAACATGTCCTTGGCGGTGTAGATGCGGCCCGCCGGGACGCCGTTGTCGTGCAGGGTCTGCAGGAGCTCGGCCGTCTCGATGCCGGCCGACCACGCGGCGATGACGTCGTCCAGCTCCGCCATGTTCCGCCCCCGTGCGGCGTGGCCCGCGTAGCGCGGGTCGTCGCTCAGCTCGGGGCGGCCCATCGTCTTGGCGAGCCGCGCGAACACGGTGTCCTGGTTGGCGGCGATGAGGATCATCTCGCCGGACGCCGTCGGGTAGACGTTGCTGGGCGACACGTTGGGCAGCACGGAGCCGGTGCGCTCCCGCTGGTAGCCGGCCACGGCCCACTCGGGCAGCAGCGACTCCATCATCGCCAGGACCGCCTCGTAGATGGCCGAGTCGACCACCTGGCCCCGCCCGGTGCGGGTGCGGTTGTGCACCGCCACCAGCGTGCCGATCGTGGCGAACACGGCGGCGAGCGAGTCGCCGAGCGAGATCCCGGCGCGGGACGGCGCGTTGCCCGGGTCGCCGGTCACGTACCGGATGCCGCCCATCGCCTCGCCGATCGACCCGTACCCGGCGCGGGGCGAGTAGGGGCCGGTCTGCCCGAAGCCGGACACGCGCACCAGGACCAACCCGGGGTTGGCCTCGCGGAGGCTCTCGAAGTCCAGGCCCCAGCGCTCCAGCGTCCCGGGCCGGAAGTTCTCCACGACGATGTCGGCCTCGGCGATGATCCGGCGGGCGAGGTCCTGGCCCTCTTCGGTGCGCAGGTTGCAGGTCACCGACTTCTTGTTGCGGGCGACCACCGGCCACCACAGGGACTTGCCGTGCGGCTTCTCCCGTCCCCACTGGCGCATCGGGTCACCGGCGCCCGGCGACTCCAGCTTGATCACCTCGGCGCCGAAGTCGCCGAGGAGCTGCCCGCAGAACGGGCCGGCGAGCAGCTGCCCCATCTCCACCACGCGCAGGTCGGAGAGGGGGCCTCGGGCGGCCTGGGCGGCGCCGTCATCGATGGACATCTGGCGGGTCCTCGTTTCCGTGTGTTCAGTCGTTTCGGGGGGACGTCTCTTCGTTCTCCGCGGCCGGCGCGGAGGGCTCCTCACCGGCGGCTGCGCCCGAGGCGGCGCGCAGCAGCACCGCCTTGGCGGCGAGCACGTGCGCCCGCGTCACCGACTCGGCCCAGGTGCCGTCGCCGGCGCGGAGGGCGGCGACCAGCTCCCGGTGGTGGGCGCAGCTGCGGTCGAGGTCGCCGGGCGAGTAGCGGTGGAAGGTGCGCATCACCAGCGGGAGCTGCGTGACGCTGTTGAGCATCGACACCAGCCGGCCGCTGGCGGACGCGGTGCGGACGATGCCGTGGAACTCGGCGTTCAGCTCGGCGACCCGGTCGAGGTCCTGGGCGCCGCCGGGCGCGCAGGACCGCTCGATGAGCTCGCACAGCTCCGCCATGCGGGCGGTGGCCTTGGGCTCGATCCGGGTGGCGGCGCGGCGGGCGGCGGCGCCCTCCAGCAGCATCCGCAGGTCGTAGATCTCCTCCAGGTCCTCCGGCGTCCAGTCCGGGACCCGGGCGCCGCGGTGCGGCAGGATCTCGACGAGCCCCTCGACCTCCAGCCGGCGCAGCGCCTCCCGCACCGGCGTGCGGCTGGAGCCGGTGGCCTCGGCCAGCTCCGCCTCGCCGAGCCGCGCGCCGGCCGGGTGGACGCCGTCCAGGATGTCGGCGCGCAGCCGTGTGTACACACGGTCCACGGCTCGGGCCATCCGAACCTCCTCCGGGGTCGATTGCATGCAACATAGACACTCGAACCCGCTTGACACAAGGTGTGACCTGTGTAAATTCGACATACCACCCGCAGATTGCATACAAGGGGACCTTGATGGCGGAAGTCGAAGTGATCGAGGTCGGCCCCCGGGACGGGCTGCAGAACGAGGCCGCGATCCTCCCGGCCGCCGACAAGGTGCGGCTCATCGAGCGCAGCATCGCCGCGGGGCTGCGCCGGATCGAGGCCGTCAGCTTCGTCAACCCCAAGCGGGTGCCGCAGATGGCCGACGCCGAAGCGGTGATGGAGGGCGTCCCCCGCGTCGACGGCGTCAGCTACGCCGGGCTGGTCCTCAACCCGCGCGGGCTCGACCGGGCGCTCGCGGCCGGGGTCGACGAGGTCAACGTCGTGGTCGTGTCGACGGACGAGTTCAGCCGGCGCAACCAGGGCTGCACGGTCGACGAGGGCGTCGCCAACTGGGCCGCCATCGCCGCGAAGGCCCACGAGGCCGGGCTCTTCGTCTCGGTCACCCTCGCCGCCTCGTTCGGCTGCCCCTTCGAGGGCGAGGTGCCGGCCGACAAGGTCCTCGACCTCGTCCGGCGGATCACCGAGAGCGAGCCCCCGGACGAGATCGCCATCGCCGACACGATCGGCGTCGGCGTCCCCGCCCAGGTCCGCACCCTCCTGGAGGGCGCCAGGGAGATCGCCCCGGACATCCCGCTGCGCTGCCACTTCCACAACACCCGCAACACCGGGTACGCCAACGCCCTCACCGCGCTCGACCACGGGGTGAGCGCGCTGGACGCCAGCACCGGCGGGTTCGGCGGCTGCCCCTTCGCGCCCGCCGCCACCGGCAACATCGCGACCGAGGACCTCGTCTACGCCCTGGACCGCAGCGGCGTCCCGACCGGCGTGGAGATCGCCCAGGTGACCGAGACGGCCGCCTGGCTGTCCGAGCGCCTGGACAGCCCGGTGCAGGCCCTCCTCGGCCGCGCAGGCCCCTTCCCCACCTAGCGAGTCGTCCCACCCCGTTTCGGACGGGTATCGCTACGGTGGTCCGAAATTGGAGGGACGGTCATGGCGCGTTCGTGGTGGGGCTGGGGGAACGTCGAGGACGCCGTCAGCGGCGCGGAGTTGGAGTCGCTGCTCTCGCGGGTGCGCGCCCTGACGTCCGGGGAGCTGACCGGGCACGAGCCGCCGGACGCCGGCTCGCTCGACCTGCCCGCCCCCAGGGTGAGCCCGCCGGAGACGCTCGCCGCGCTGTGCTCCGCCGACCCGGCCGACCGCGCCGCCCACGCGCACGGCAAGGCGTTCCGGGACGTGGTCCGCAACCTGCACGGCGACCTGCGGCACGTCCCCGACCTCGTCGCCCGGCCCCGCGACGAGACGGACCTGGTCGACCTGCTCGACTGGTGCGCCCGCGACGGGATCGCCGTGATCCCGTACGGCGGCGGCAGCTCGGTGGTCGGCGGCGTCGAGCCGCGGTTCGAGGACCGGCCCGCGGTGACCGTCGACCTCGCACGGCTGGACGGCGTCCTGGAGGTCGACCCGGTGAGCCGCGCCGCCCGCGTCCAGGCGGGGGTGTTCGGGCCGCGGCTCGAAGAGGGGCTCAGGCCGCACGGGCTGACGCTGCGGCACTTCCCGCAGTCGTTCGAGTTCTCCACGCTCGGCGGCTGGCTGGCCACCCGCTCCGGCGGCCACTACGCGACCCTCTACACCCACATCGACGACATGGTCGAGTCGATGCGCGTGGTCACGCCGGCCGGGATCGCCGAGTCGCGGCGGCTGCCCGGCTCGGGCGCCGGACCGTCGCCGGACCGGCTGTTCCTCGGCAGCGAGGGCGCCCTCGGGATCATCACCGAGGCGTGGATGCGGGTGCAGGAGCGGCCGCGATGGCGGGCCAGGGCGTCCGTCCGGTTCGCCGACTACACCGCCGCCGCCGCGGCGACCCGGGCGGTCGCGCAGAGCGGGCTGCACCCCGCGAACTGCCGGCTGCTCGACGCCGCCGAAGCGCTGATCAACACGGGCGTCGCCGTGGCGGGCGGCGTGCTGCTGCTGGCGTTCGAGTCCGCCGACCACCCGGTCCAGGCGTCCCTCGACCGGGCCCTTGAGCTGTGCCGCGACCACGGCGGCGAGGTCCGGGAGGAGCCCGCCGGACGGAGCACCGGCGACACCTGGCGGTCGTCGTTCCTGCGGATGCCCTACCAGCGGGACGCGCTGGCCCGGCACGCGGTGATCGCCGAGACGTTCGAGACGGCGTGCACCTGGGACCGGTTCGCGGAACTGCACGCCGCCGTCACCGACGCGGCGCGGAAGGCGATCCGCGCGGTCGCGGGCGACGGCGTCGTGACGTGCCGGTTCACCCACGTCTACCCGGACGGCCCGGCGCCGTACTTCGGCGTCTACGCGCCCGGCCGCTGGGGCGGCATGGTCGCCCAGTGGGACGAGATCAAGGCCGCGGTGTCGGAAGCGATCGCCGCGAGCGGCGGCACGATCACCCACCACCACGCGGTCGGCCGCGACCACCGCCCCTGGTACGACCGCCAGCGCCCCGACCCGTTCGCCGCCGCGCTGACCGCCGCCAAGTCCGCGCTGGACCCGTCCGGCGTCCTCAACCCCGGTGTCCTCATCCCCTAGCGCAGGAGTGGGCCGCGCGGTGGGCGGCCATGCGGACGGGCGTGTTGGCGGTGCCGTAGCCGTGGTAGCCGGGAGACCGCTGCACGAACTCGAAGAAGACCCGCGATCCGAGGATCGGGGTGCAGAGGTGGAAGTACTCGGCGTCGCCGTCCCGGTCGTAGAACACGTTGTGCTCGCGCAGCGCGGCGAGCTGCCCGGGGTCGAGCGCGAGCCGGGCGTCCAGGTCGTCGTAGTAGTTCGCGGGGACGTCCAGGACCGGGGCGCCGCGCTCGCGCAACGCCCTCGCGGTGCGGAAGATGTCGCCGGTCGCGAACACCACGTGCTGGGGGTCGGGGACGGCCGGCGCCCACGAGCCGCGGCGCAGCACGGTGCCGTCGAGCAGGAGGCGCAGCCTGCGGCGCGGGTCGGTGACGGCCCGGCTGCGGACCAGCCCGAACGGCGCGGCGAGTTCGGCGTCGTGCTCGGGCGCGAGGCCGAACAGCGAGCGGTAGAAGAGGGTCGCCTCGTCGAACGCGTCGAAGGGCTGCGCGAGCCCGAGATGGTCGATCGCTGTGATGCCGGTCCGGTCCGGGCCGGGCGAGCCGGAGAGGATGAAGTCGCCCAGCCAGCCGTCCGCGGCGCCGGTCCGGCAGAAGAAGACGGCGGTGCCGTCCGGGGCGGCCACCGACGTCAGGTCGGCCTCGGCTGCGCCGCGGGTCCGCGGCAGCGCGGGGGCCAGCAGCGCGGTGGCGCGCCGCGCCGCGCCCTCGGGGTCGCCGGTCTCGACGGCGAACGCGCCGATCGCGGCCCGGGACGACCCGGTGGCGTTGAGCAGGACCCGGGCGTCGCCCTGCTGCCAGAGCTCCACCGGCTTGGACCGGTGCTGCCCGATGTGCGCGAACCCGGTGGCGGCGAGCGTCCGGGCCACCTCGGTGCCGGCCTCGGCGTCGACCGTCAGCTCCACGAACGCGACCCCCTCCGGCGCGGGTGCGGGCGGGGGCGGCTCGGCGAAGCGGCGGGCCGCCGCGGTGTCCACTGCCGCGGGGGCGCGGCGGACGCACGCCTCCTCGAGCACGATCAGGGAGCGCATCGCGTCGACGGCCGCGCGGCCCGGGGGCGCCTGCCGGAAGACGTCGTTGAAGACCTCCAGCGACAGCGGGCCCTCGTAGCCGGCCGCGAGCACGCGCGAGGTGAAACCGGCGAGGTCGAAGGCGCCCTGCCCCGGGAAGAGCCGGTGGTGGCGGCTCCACTGGAGCACGTCCATGCGCATGTGCGGGGCGTCGGCGAGCTGGAGGAAGAAGAGCTTCTCGGCGGGGAACTCCGCGATGCCCGCGATGTCGCCGCCGCGTGACAGCACGTGGAAGCTGTCGAGGCACAGGCCCACCGCGGGGTGGTCGGCCCGCAGGACGAGTTCCGCCGACCGCTCCCACGTCCGGACGTGCTTCCCCCAGGCCAGGGCCTCGTAGGCGACCCGCACACCGTGTTCGGCGGCCAGCTCGCCGAGGGCGCGCAGTTGCTCGGCGGCAAGGGCGTCGTCATCGACGGCCTCGGGCGCGACCGACGAGCACACCAGGACGGTGTCGGCCCCGAGCCGCCGCGCCAGCGCGAACTTGTGCGCCGCCCTGCGCAGATTGCGCCGGTGCAGGTCCTCCGGGACGGCCTCGAAGTCACGGAACGGCTGGTAGAGCTCGACCGCCAGGCCGAGGTCGGCGCAGCGCGCCGCGATCTCCTCGGGAGCGAGCGGGCAGGCGAGCAGGTCGTTCTCGAAGATCTCGACGCCGTCGAACCCGGCGCCCGCGGCCGCGGCCAGCTTGTCCTCCAGCGTGCCGGACAGGCACACCGTCGCGATCGACCGTCGCATGGTACTCCCTCCCGTTCACGGGCCAGCCGGTTCACGTCCGTGCCCGGCTCACCGGGCGCCGCGCGGCGGGCGCGGCGAGCCGGGCACGTGCGGGGTCAGGGGGCGGCGGAACGGATCGCCTTGTACAGCTCCGCCTGCTCGCCTTCGAGGTTCTCGGCGAAGTACTTCCCGGCCTTGTCGGTGAACGCCTTGGTGTCGACGTCGTCCACGATCGTGGGCTCGCCCTTGCTCTTCCACTCGGCGAGGATCTTCGCCTCGTCCTCCTCGATGCACTTCCGGTTGGCGGCGCGGGTGTCCGTGACGGCCTTCTGGAGTGCCTGCTGCTGCTCGGACGAAAGCTTCTTCCAGCTCTCCTCGTTGATGACGATGAGCTGCGAACCGGTCTGGTGGCCGGTCAGGCTGACGTGCGTCTGGACCTCGTCGAGGCTCTTCTCCGCGATCGTCGGGATCGGGTTCTCCTGTCCGTCGATCGTCTTGCGCTGGAGGGCGAGGTACAGCTCTTCGAACGCGACCGCGGTGGGCGTCGCTCCGACGGCCTTCGCGTTCTCCAGGTAGATCTTGGAGTCGGGGAACCGCATCCGCAGCCCCTTGAGGTCATCGGGCTTGCGGATCGCCTTGTTGGCCGAGAAGTGCCGCATCCCGAAGTACCAGACACCCAGGACGCGTGTGCCGGTCGCCTTGCCGAAGTCGTCCTTCAGCTTGGTTCCCTGCTGCCCGTCGAAGAAGGCGAACAGGTGGTCGGGCCCGTCGAACACGTAGGCCATGTCCAGGACGCCGATGGGCGCGTAGGCCCCGGCCAGCGCGGACGATCCCTGCACGTCCATGTCGAGGTCGCCGGACCTGACGGAGGTGAAGCGCGTGTCGTCGTTGCCGAGCTGGCTGTTGGCGAACGTCTCGACCGTCACGCCGAGGTCCTGGCCGTTGACCGTGTCGGCGACGGCCTTGATGCCGCAGCGCGTGTGCGGATGGTTGTCGGTGTAGCTGTTGGCGAAGGAGAGCTTGACGTCCGCTCCGTCGTCTCCGCTGTTCATCGCGGCGCAGCCCGTCGCCAGAACGGCCGTGGTGGTCAGGGCCAGCAGGGCTTTATTCGGGGGTTTCGGCATGTGCCTTGCTCCTCACAGGGGGTGGGTGGCCGAGTCGCTACAGACCGAGCAACCGGGGCAGGAAGGTGACGATCCCGGGGATGAACGTCACCAGCATCAGGACGATCAGGAGCGGGAGCAGGAACGGAAGAGTGCCGCGGAACACCTCGTGCACCGGCACCTTCGCGACGGGACTCATGACGTACAGGACCGCGCCGATCGGCGGCGTGAGCAGCCCGATCATCAGGTTCATGATGATGATCACCCCGAAGTGCATGGGGTCGACGCCGAACTCGGCGGCGATCGGCAGCAGGATCGGCACCGTGATCACCAGGACGGAGATGCCCTCCAGGATGGCGCCCAGCAGGATCATCAGCACGTTGACCAGCAGCAGGAACACGAGCGCGTTGTCGGTGAGGCCGAGCATCGTCTCGGAGATGTGCTGAGGGACCCGCTCCCGGGCGAGGATCCAGGCGAGCAGCCCGGACGCGCCGACGATCAGGGTGATCGACGCGGTGGTCGCCGCGGTCTCCTTCGCGATGGGGAACAGGTCCCGCCAGGTGATGCGGCGGTAGGCGGCGCCGAGGACGAGCACGTAGGCGGCGCCGACCGCCGCCGCCTCGGTCGGCGTGAACCAGCCGCCGAGGATGCCGCCCAGGATGATCACGGGCGCGCCGAGCGGGCCGATGACGCGCACCCCCGTGCGGCGGAGCACCTCCCAGGAGAAGGGCTCGCCGCGCAGGTCGCTCCGGCGGCGCAGCAGGAAGTACACGGCGGCGGCCAGTCCCATCGCCATGAGGAACGCGGGCGTGACCGAGGCGGCGAACAGCGCCCCGGTCGACACTCCGGCGATGCCGGCGTAGACGACCGCGGGGATGCTGGGCGGCATGACCGGCCCGAGCAGGCTGGACGCGGCGCTGATGCCCACGGCGAACCGGGGCGGGTAGCCGTTGCGGGTCATCGCGGGGACCTCGACCTTGCCGAGGCCGGCGGCGTCGGCGAGCGCGGAGCCGCTCATCCAGGAGAACCCGAGGCTCACCCCGATGTTGACATAGCCGAGGCTGCCCCTGACCCGGCCGATCGCGGCGAGCGCGAAGTCGAACAGCCGGTCGGCGATGCCGGCGTGGTTGGCGACCACGCCGAGCAGGATGAAGAGCGGGACGGCGAGCAGCGGGAAGCTGTTCACGGCCTCGGTGGCCTGCCGGACGCTCAGTCCCGCCGAGTAGCCCTCGAAGGAGACGTAGGTGAGGCACGGCCCGAGCAGCGCGAACGCCACGGGGACCCGCAGCAGCAGGAGCGCGGCGATGGCCGCGCCGAGGAGCACCATGCTCATGTCTCATCCGCCTCGTGCGTCGGGTGGGTCTCGTCCGCCGGGCGGGTCTCGTCCGTCTCCGGCTCCGGCCGGAAGATCGCGACGACCGAGCGGACGATCGTGAGGAGCAGCCCGGCGAGCGGGATCAGGTAGAAGAGGCGCATCGGCATGCCGAGTGCGGGCGAGGTCTGCCCGTCGTCGTCCATGACCAGCACCCACGCCTCGTAGAGGAGGTTGAGGCAGACGATCGCGACGGTGACGTTGGCGACGATGCCGATGAGGCGCAGCAGCCTGGGCCCGGCGACGATGTCGACCAGTTTCAAGGCGATGTGGCCGTCGCGCGCGGCGAGGTAGCCAGACATGGCGAAGGTGAGCCAGACGAAGGCGAACCGCGCGAGTTCGCCCGTCCACACCCAGCCGCCGGTGGGCAGGTAGCGCTGCACGGCCTGCAGCAGCGTCAGCAGGCCGATCACCGCGAGCAGCACGCTCCCGGTGACGGCCTCGGCCGTGGACAGCGCCCGCAAGAGACGGCCGGGCCGGCGTCCCGCCGGCACGGCGGCGGCAGAGGTCATCAGTGGTCCTCTCCCCAGTCGGACAGGTCGATCCAGGTCTTGCCGGGGGCCGTCCGGGCCTCGGCGAACGCGCGGTCGGCCTGGGCCGGAGGCACGCCCGGGCGCAGCAGCCCGGCGAGCCGGGGGGCCGCTCCGGCGGCCGCCGCGACGGTCGCGGCGAAGTCGTCCGGGTGGTCGTAGATGAGGGAGCCGCGGACCTGGAGCTGCCGCCGGGTCAGCTCCATCGTCGACAGCCCGACCGGTTCGCCGCTCATGCCGATCACCATGACGGTCCCGCCGGTCGCGACTCTATGGGCCGGGGTCTCCCAGGCCGCGGGGACCCCGGCGGTGTCGAACACGAACGGGAAGGCGCGCCCGCCGTCCGGCGGGACGGGGCGGGCCCCGATCCGCTCGGCCACCGCGACCCGGTCGGCGCGCGGGTCGGTGACGTACACGCGGGCCCCGGCCTCGGCGAGCGACAGGCAGGTGAGCAGGCCCTGCGATCCGGCGCCGACGACGAGGCAGTCGGTGCCCGGGGCCACGCCGGCGCGGCGGACCGCCGACCGGGCGACCGCGAACGGCTCGACGCACGCCAGCACCTCGGCGCCCACCTCGGCGCCCACCTCGGCACCGGCCTCGGCGGGCAGCGGCCAGGCGAACCGCGCGGGGACGGCGACCCGTTCGGCGAGCAGCCCCGGGACCGTGATGCCGGGGCTCAGCCGGTTCTCGCATCCGGACGTCATGCCGCGGGTGCACGGCGGGCAGGAGAAGCAGCAGTAGTTGGGCTCCACCACCACCCGCTGGCCCACCTGGCGGTCGCGTACGTCCGGGCCCACGGCGACGATCCGGCCGCCGCCCTCGTGCCCCGGCACCCAGGGCAGCGCGGGCGTGGGCCGGGTGCCGTCGTGGACGCCGAGGTCCGACCCGCACAGGCCGACCGCCGCCATCTCGACGACCACGTCCTGCCGCCCGGGTTCCGGTTCGGCCCAGGAGTCCACGACCTCGACGCGCCGTGGTCCGGTCAGCACGATCGCCCGCATGTGATCCGTTCTTCGCTCGCGGGTGGCGGGCCGCACTGTGACCCCCACCACATGTCTGCAATGTGTCGTTGACACTAAAATGGCTGGTCGTGGGATGGCAAGCGGTTGCCAAAAGTTTCCATCTGCGAGACTGTCCCGGCGCACGCGGGACCGAGCGGAGGGGCGGCGGATGGCCGGGGGAAGAGCGGGCGGCGGACGGCCGACGATCTACGACGTGGCGAAGGACGCCGGGGTCTCGCCGTCCACGGTGTCGCGGGCGCTGTCCAACCCGGGGCGCGTCAACGCCGTGACCGCCGCCCGGGTGGCCGAGGTCGCGGCCCGGCTCGGCTACCGCGCGAACACCCTCGCCCGCGCGCTGCCCTCGGGCCGGACCGACACCCTCGCGCTGTTCGTCTCCGACATCACCAACCCGCACTTCTTCGGGGTCATCCGCGGCGCCGAGCACCAGGCCCGCGCCGCGGGCTGCACGCTCATCGTCGGGGACACCCAGGAGTCGCCCGAGGTCGAGGCCCGCAACATCGAGCGGCTCGGCCCGTCGGTGGACGGCTACGTCATCGCGGCGAGCCGGATGTCCGACGAGGAGATCGTCAAGCTCTCGGCCGGGCACCGCCTCACGCTGATCAGCCGGCAGGTCGGCGACGTGCCCAGCGTGATCGTCGACCACGCCGAGGGCACCCGGCAGATCGTCGAGCACCTCGCCTCGCTGGGCCACCGCTCGATCGTGTTCCTCGGCGGGCCGCCCCGCTCCTGGCTGGGCGCCCGCCGCTGGGAGTCGCTGGTCGCGGCGGCGGACCGGCACGGCATCGCCGCCCGGCGGATCGGGCCGTTCCCGCCGACCATGGCCGGCGGCGCCGCCGCGGCCGACGCCGCGCTCGGCACCGGCGCCACCGCCGCCGTCGCGCACAACGACCTGCTCGCCATCGGGGTCCTGCGCCGCTGCGCCGAGCGGGACGTGTCCGTGCCCGCGGACCTCAGCGTCGTCGGCTACGACGACATCTTCGGCGCGGACTTCTGCTCCCCGCCGCTGACCACCCTCGCCGGCAAGTACGAGGAGTCCGGCCGGACCGCCGTCGACATGCTGCTCGCGATGCGCGACCGCGACGGCATCCGCCCGCCCCGCGCCCGGGTCGTCCTCCCGTCCCACCTCGCCATCCGCCGCTCCACCGGCCCCGCCCCGCGCTGACAGGACTCGGGCGCGGGGGCTCAGTCGTCGGCGGCGGCGAGGCTGCGGGAGTTCAGGACGGCCATCCGGTGCACCTCGTCCTCGGTGAAGCCCTCTGCCAGGAGGCGGTCGGCCATCAGGGCCATGCCGTCCTCGACGGGCGGGTTGAAGGGCTGGCCGAGGTCGCTCGACAGGACGGAGTGCTCGGGCCCCACGGCGCGGATGTTCTCCAGCCAGACGCCCCAGGAGACCTTGCCGGTGTAGGCGGTGGTGAAGCAGCGCTCCATGAGGGCGCCCTTCGCCGCGAGCTCCCGCTGCCGGTCGACCGCGACGCGCTGGGAGGTGAACTCGGGGTGGGTGACGACGATGCGCCGCACGCCCGCCTCGACCGCCGCGTCCACGACGGTGCCGATCTCGTCCGCGCTGAGGTGGCCGGTCGCCAGGGTCATGCCGTACTTGGCGATCACCCGGAGCACCTGGCGGGTCGGCTCGGTGATCCGGCCGTCGCCGCCCACGATGTCGACCGGGTCGGCCGCCATCCCCTCGGCGCGCAGCTCGTCCTGGAGTCGCGCCCACATCGGCGGCCGGGCGCCCTCGGGCGCGCTCGCCGTGCAGGCGCGCTGGTTGGCGCTGTCGACGGTGGGCAGCCACACGAACCGGGCGCCGGCGCGGGCGGCGAGCTCCACCGCGAGGGGGTTCATGCCGCCCACCGGACCGTTCAGCGTGATCGCCCCGACGACGTCGACCCCGGGGACTGCGGCGCGCACAACGGCGGCGCGCTCCGCGGTGGAGAAGTAGTGCGACTTCAGCACGAAGCCGCCGAGCCCCGCCGCCGCGAACCGCGGCGCGACCGACAGGTCGTCGATGAGCCGCTCCACCACGTCGGGGGCCACGTGGACGTGCAGGTCGTAGGCGCCCCGGACGAGGTCGCGCGCACGGGCGGAGGGCTTCGGATGCTCGCTCATTTCTTCCCTTCGAGGACGTCGGCGATGTACTCGGCGATGGCCATGGACGAGGTCGCGGCGGGCGAGGGGGCGTTGCGGACGGCGGTGACCGCGCCGAGCCGGTGGATGCGGAAGTCGTCCACCAGGCCGCCGTCGCGGTCGAGGGCCTGGGCGCGCACCCCGGCGCCCGCGCGGACGACGTCGCCGGGCCCGACCTCCGGCACGTACCGCCGCGCCGCCTTCATGTAGGCGCGCTTCGACAGCGACCCGTGGACCTCCCGGACGCCGGTGCGCCAGTGCCGCCGCGCCATCCGCCACGACCCGGCCCAGCCAGCGATGTCGCGCAGGTCCCGCAGCGAGACGTCCGAGCGGCGGTACCCCTCGCGGGCCAGGGCGAGGACGGCGTTGGGGCCGACCTCGACGTCCCCCGACACCCGCCGGGTGAAGTGCACGCCGAGGAACGGGTAGCGCGGATCCGGGACCGGGTAGATGAGGCCGCGCACCAGGTGCGCCTTCGCCGGGACGATCGTCATGTACTCGCCCCGGAACGGGACGATCCGCGGCCCCGGGTCGTCGCCCGCGAGGCCGGACACGACGTCGCCGTGGATGCCCGCGCAGATGACCAGATGGCCGACCCGGACGCGCTCATCGCCCGAGACCACCTCCACCCCCGTGCCGGAGGTCCGGATGCCGGTGACGGGGAAGCCGAAGCGGACCTCCCCGCCCGCCCCGGCGACGTCATCGGCGAACGCTTCGGCGACGCGCGTGAAGTCGGTGATGGCGGTGTGCGGGGAGTGCAGCGCCGCGCGGCCGGCCGCGTGCGGCTCGATCTCCCGGATGCCCGCCGCGTCCAGGCGCCGCATCCCGGGGACGGCGTTCTCGGCCGCCCGCGCCTCCAGGTCGCCGAGGCGGGCCGCGTCGTCCTCGCCGACGGCGACGACGAGCTTGCCGCACTCGTCGTAGGGGATCCGCCGCTCGGCGCAGTACTCGCGCAGCATGGCCCGGCCGCGCGTGCACAGCTCCGCCTTCAGGCTGCCGGGCCTGTAGTAGATGCCCGCGTGCACCACCCCGGAGTTGTGCCCGGTCTGGTGGACGGCGACGCGGTCCTCCTTCTCCAGCACGACGACCCGCGTCCCCGGCCGCCGCCGGGTGATCTCCCGGCCGATCGCCAGCCCGATGATCCCCGCTCCGACGATCCCGACGACCTCGTCAGCCATGCACGTCCCCGCCCATCCCCTGGTGCCCTGCGAGACCGCTCCTTCATACCGTTCGGAGAATCTCAGTGATTCTCGTTCCTGATTCGCTGGCGTCTGCCCCGGCGGGCCGGGGTCCTACGTCGCCTCCACAGGCGTTTTGCGTCTCCGGGGAACTGCCCGGCGACAGGTTGCTATACGACTTGCTGGTCTTGCTGCATGGCGGTCAGCAGGTTGCGGGCGGCGTTGACGTCCCGGTCGTGGACCGTCCCGCAGCCGCACTGCCAGGTCCGGTCGGCGAGGGTGAGTGCCGCGTTCACGGTCCCGCAGTCGCCGCACAGCCGGGACGAGGGGAACCACCGGTCGGCGGCCCACACCTGCGCGCCGTACCAATCGGCCTTGTAGGCCAACTGCCGGTGGAACTCACCGAACCCGAGGTCGGAGAGCGCGCGGGACAGGCGCCGGTTACGGGTCATGCCTGCGACGTTCAGGGTCTCCACCGCGACCGCTCGTTCGGTTCTCGCGAGCGTCGTGGTGGTCTTGTGCAGGAAGTCCGCCCGTTGGTGCGCGACGTCCAGATGGACCTTGGCGACCCGGCGCGCGGCTTTGGCCCGGTTCGCCGCCCCTTTCGCCTTGCGGGACAGGTCCTGGTTGGCGCGGCGGAGCTTGCGCAATGCGGCCTTGAGCGGCTTGGGGGCGTGGATCTCGGTGACGGTGCCGTCGTCGTCCACGATCGTCGCGAACGTCTTGACCCCGATATCGATCCCGCACGCCGGAGCACCCCGCGGGGCATGCCGCGCCCGGTTGACCTCGGTACGGTCGATCTCGATCTGGACCGACAACCACCAGCGGCCCGCCTGCTCCTTCACCGTCGCGCCGATCACCCGCGCGGCGCCGCCGGTGATGCGGCTAGTGAGCCAGGTCATGTCCTCGCGGGTGCGGACCTTCCCGATCCCGGGCAGGTGCACGGCCCGCTGATGGACGGGCCGGGCACGGTCGGCGTCGTAGCGGAACCGGGACCCGTGCCTGCGTTTCCGCCAGCCCGGGAACCCGACGCGGGCGCCTTCGCGGTCACCGGAGCGGGAGTCGAAGAAGTTCTTGAACCCGGCCGCGCGGACCCGGCACGCCTCCTTCGGCACCCGCGAGGACAGCCCCTCTGCTGTGAACCACGGATACCTCCCGGCGTGCTCGGCGCGCCACAGCCGCTCCAGCGCCGGAGCCGACCACGGCACCGGCGTCAAATCAGCCGCCGCGACGCCGTAGGACTGTTCGGCCTCCCGCTGCGCGAGGGCGGCCTTGACCTTCTCCAGGCAGAAGTTCTCCACCACCCGAGACAGCCCGGCGTGCTGCCCAAGCCTGGCGGCCTGCGCCGGAGTCGGGGCCAGTTCCACCCGGTAACCCTGCCGGACGGTCACGCCGCCCCCGCTGCGTCCAAGGCCGCTGCGGCACGCCGCTTGGCCGAGCGCCGCCCGTACAGACGCGCACAGAACCAGGTGAGAACTTCGGTCATGTCTCGCACCAGGTCGTCCTCGACCTCGGTGTCGTCGATCACCACGATCCTGCGGCCGGACGCCGCCAGCGCAGCGGACAGGTGCTCCAGCCCGAACCCGGTGAGGCGGTCGCGGTGCTCGACCACGATCACCCCGGCCGTCGGGTCGGCCAGCAGCCGAGCCAGCTCGGGGCGTTTCCCGTTCAGCGCGGACCCGACCTCGGTCACCACCTCGGCGACCACCAGGCCCATCCCCGTCGCTGCGGCCACGACGCGGCCCGCCTGCCGTTCCAGATCGGGTGTCTGGTCGGTCGAGGACACCTGGCAGTACGCGACCGTGCGGCGCTCCTGGACCGGGGCGGGTTCCATGACCAGGTACCGGCCGGTGGCGGTCTTCACCACCGGGACCGGCATCTGCCCGTCCCGCGCCCACTTCCAGGCGGTCTGGTAATGCACCCCGTTCCGCCGCGCCCACTCCGAAAGCTTCACCCACTGATCGTCCCAGATGAAAACTGAGAAACACTGATGATTCAGCTAACAGACCCCGTTGCCGCCGTCCCCGTCCCGGCCGGGGGCGGCGGCGGGACCGCTACCAGGCCGCCTCAAGGAGGGCCTGCACCTCGGCCGCGGTCGGCGGGCGGGGGTTCGGATACGGGTCGGCCGCGACCCGCTCGGCGACGCCGGGCAGCCCGTCCCGGGGCACGCCCAGCTCGGAGAGGCTGGTCGGGCCCTCGTAGGCGTGGGCCAGCTCCGCGACCATCGCGGCCGGGTCCCCGGTCCCGGTGATCCGGCCGAGTCTGGACGCGGCGGCGGGCGCGGCCGGCAGGTTGAACGCCATAACGTGCGCCAGGAGCATCGTGTGCAGTTCGGCGTGCGGGAGGTCGAACGCGCCGCCCAGGACGTGCGCGAGCTGGTGGTGCAGGCCCATCCGCGTCCGCGCCAGGCAGATCCCCGCCAGCCACGCGGCCGACTGGAGGCGCGCCCTGGCCTCCGTCCCGGACGGATCGTCCAGGACCTCCGGCAGCGCGGCCAGGATGCCGGTGACGGACTCCGTGGCCAGCGCGTCGCTGACCATCGTGGCGTCCGGGGCCCACAGCGCCTCGACGGCATGGGCGAGCGCGTTCATGGCGCTGGTCCGGGTCAGGCCGCGCGGCATCCCGAGCGTCAGCGCGGGGTCGTAGACGACCGTCCCGGGCGCGAGGGCGGGGTCGCGGCGGGTGGTCTTCACCCCGTCCTCGGTCTCGCCGAGGACCGGGGTCATCTCCGAGCCGGCGTACGTCGTCGGTACCGCGACCTGCGGTATCCCCGTCCGCGCCGCCACCGCCTTCGCCAGGCCGATCGCGGACCCGCCGCCGATCGCGACGACGCAGTCCGCGCCCGCCTCCTCGACGACCGCCATGGCCTCCGCCGTCACGGCCACCGGCGTGTGCGGCGCGGGCCGGTCGAACCGCGCCGCCAGCCGCGGGCCGAGGTCCCCGGCGACCTGCCCGGCGGGCGCGGACGCGGACGGGGTCGCGACGAGCAGCGCCCGCCGCGCCCCGAGCCGTTCCACCTCGCCGCCGACGAGCCGGACGGCGCCCGGCCCGACCAGGACACGGGCCGGAAGCATCTCGTGGACGCGGACCTGGACGTCAACGCGATCGGCGGCACTTCGCGAGCGGGGAAGGGACATGTGTCCCTCCTATCCGGCCGCGCACCGCCCCGTCCAGTCAGGCCGGCCCCTCACACAGGCTCCACGTGGTAGTCGGACGGGTCGAGGCGGCGGGTGCGGCGGCGGTAGCCGGTCATGAAGCCGGGCCAGTTGTTGGTGTTGCGGCGGTCGGCGTCGAGGTACCAGCTGTCGCAGCCGCCCCGGTTCCACACGGACGTGCTGAGGCTGCGCTGGGCGGCGGAGTCGAACCCGTCCAGGACGTCGGCGCGGACCTCCAGCGACTTGGCGCCGTCCGCGAGCAGGCGGGCGGCCTGGACGATGTAGGCCATCTGGCTTTCGAGCATGTGGACGATGGAGCCGGAGCCCACGTTCGTGTTGGGCCCGTACATGAGGAAGAAGTTGGGGAAGCCGGTGACGGCCATGCCGAGGTAGGCGCGGGCGCCGTCCTTCCAGGCCGCGTTCAGTTCCTGGCCGTGCAGGCCGATGACGCGCATGGGCGCGACGAAGTCCTGGGAGCGGAAGCCGGTCGCCCAGATGAGGGTGTCGGCGGGATGGTGCCCGCCGTCCCCCGTGCGGAGGCCGTCCGGCGCCACCTCGGTGATGGGGCTGTCGACGACCCGCACGTCGGGCCGGTTGAGGGTCGCGTAGTAGTCGCTGGAGGTAAGGATCCGCTTGCAGCCGGGCTCGTAGCGGGGCCGCAGCCGTTCGCGAAGACCCCGGTCGCGCACCGACAGGAGCGCGAACCCGCACATCGCGCGGATGTGCGCGGACAGCAGGCGGCGGCCGCGCGGCGCGACCAGCGCGGGGTTGAGCAGCAGCTCGAACCACAGGAAGATGCCCAGCCGGGAGAGCTGCTGCACGGCCGGGAGGCGGCGGTTCAGGGTCCGCCGCCAGCGCGGGTAGACGCGGTCGGGCTTGCGGCTGATCCAGTGGGACTCCAGCTGGAAGATCGTCGTCTCGGCCGCGTCCGGGGCGATGAGCGGCACGAACTGGATGGCGCTCGCGCCGTTGCCGACGACCGCGACGCGCTTCCCGCGCAGGTCGTGGCCATGGTCCCAGCGGGCGGAGTGGAAGACGGTGCCGGCGAAGGAGTCCAGGCCGGGCAGCTGGGGGACGGCGGGGTTGCTGAGCTGCCCGCACGCCGCGACCAGGAGGTCGAAGTCGCGGCACGCCCCGTCGCGCAGGTGCAGGCGCCAGTTCCCCGCTCCCGGCACGTATTCCGCGTGCGCGACCTCGGCACCGAACCGGATGTGCGGGAGGATGCCGTACTTGACGGCGCAGTGCCGCAGGTAGCCGAGGATCTCCGGCTGCTCGGCGAAGCGGCGGGACCAGTCGGGCTTGGGCTCGAAGGAGAAGGAGTACAGGTGGGACGGGGCGTCGCAGGCGGCACCGGGGTAGGTGTTGTCGCGCCAGACGCCGCCGAGGTCGTCGGCCTTCTCGAACACGGTGATGTCGGTGAAGCCCGCCCTGCGCAGGCCGATGGCCAGGCCGATCCCGCTGAATCCGCTCCCGACGATGGCGATGGACGGTTCCCTGCGTCCCATGCGCGGCTCCCTGCTCTTCCCGGCTCGCCGGCGGGCGCCCGCGTCGGTGCGGCGGCCCGCACCGACGATCGCCCATAACCGACACTTCTGTCGGTTAGAGTGAAGGCAAGGCGAGAGGGAGTCAAGACGGTGGCGGAAACAAATCCGAAAACGAGAATGCGCGGCCCGGCCCGCAAGGCGCTCATCACCGAGGCCGCGCTGGAGATATTCGCGGACAAGGGCTATCACGCCACCTCGCTCGGCGAGATCGCGAAGGCGGCGGGCGTGGCGCGGACGGTGCTGTACGACCATTTCCCGTCCAAGCGGGTGCTGCTGCTGGCGGTCATGCAGGAGCAGAACACCGCGCTGGTCGAGTACGTGGGCGCGCGGATCACCGGCGCCGGCCCGCCCCGGGAGCGGATGCGGTCGACCATCGACGCCTACTTCAGCTTCGCGCAGAGCAGGCCCGCCGCGCGCAAGCTGCTGTTCGACCGCGCGAACGAGGACGACCCGGAGATCACCACCGTCCGGCAGGGCATCCGGGAGGCGCGGACCCGGGCGGTGACGGCCCTGCTCGGCAACGACATCCGCACGACGGTCGGCCGGGACCCGCACGAGCCGATCGCCGAGGCGATGGTGGAACTTCTCATCACCGGTCTCGACGGCGTCGCGCAATGGTGGGAACGCCACCCCGACATGCCCAGATCGACGCTGGTCGAAGGGGCGATGCGCGTCCTCTGGACGGGTCTCGGCAACGCCGAATAGCGCGGGCACTTCTGGCATCTTCCGGCCACCGCGGGGCTTGACGCCCCCCGGTGGCTTCCGCATAGTTGGGGTCCATTCACAACCGACACCAGTGTCGGTTAACCCCCACCCCGTGAGGAGTGCGCCGTGGAGGACAGGACCCCATCGCAGCCCGAATCGCAGCCCGAACCCGAAGAGAGCGGCGGCGGGAGCGGCGTCGGCCGCCGCCAGTTCGTCACCGGAGCGATCGCGGCGGCCGGCGCGGTGGCGGCGAGCGGGACGCTGGGCGGAGGCACCGCGCACGCGGCCGCCCCCGCCGCCCGGCACGCCGGGCGAACACGCAGATTCGCCGCCGGCCGCCGCGTCGCGATCTTCGGCGGCGGCATGGGCGGGCTCAGCACCGCCCAGGAGCTCGCCGAACGCGGCTTCCAGGTCACCGTCTACGAACGCAAGGCATGGGGCGGCAAGAACCGCAGCATCCCGGTGCCGAACACCGGCACGGGAGGCCGCAAGGACCTCCCGGGCGAGCACGGGTTCCGGTTCTTCCCGGGCTTCTACCAGAACCTGCCCGACACCATGAGCCGCATCCCGCTGCCGGGCGGCGGCAACGTCGCCCAGAACCTGATGGCGGGCAAGGAGGTCAGCGCCTACTACAACGGGACCAAGGTCGTCCTGCCCGCCGCCGGCAGCATCATCGGCACGCTCAGCCCCGAGTCGCTGCTGAACTTCCTCAGCACCGGGATCAACGTGCTCGGCAAGGTCCCGGCCTGGGAGGTCGGCTACTTCCTGCAGAAGATGATCGCCTTCGTCACCAGCGGGCCGAAGCGCCGGTTCCAGCAGTGGGAGCACATGAGCTTCTCCCAGTTCGTCAACGCCCAGAAAATGTCCAAGCCCTACAACGAGCTGCTGGTCGACATGTTCACCGGCACCCTCGTCGCCGCCAAGGCCGACAAGGCCGGCGCCCACACCATGGGCAAGATGGCGGAGGCCTGGGTCTACAGCACCCTGGGCCTCGGCGGCTACAAGGAGCCCGACCGGCTCCTCAACGCCCCCACCAACGAGTCGCTCATCGACCCGTGGATGAACTACCTGCGTTCACTGGGCGTCACCTTCCAGATCGACGCGACGCTGGAGCAGCTCACCGTCCAGGACCGGCAGATCGCCGGTGCCCGGGTCCGGGGGGCGGGCGGCGTCGTCGACGTCCAGGCCGACTACTACGTGCTGGCGGTACCGCTCGAACGCGCGGTCCCGCTGCTCAACGACGACGTCCTGGCCGTCGACCCGTCGCTGCGGTCGCTGCGCGAGCTGACGACGGACTGGATGAACGGCATCATGTTCTACCTGCGGCAGCCGATCAACCTCGGCAGGGGCCACGTGGCCTACGCCGCCCAGCCCTGGGCGCTGACCTCGATCAACCAGGGGCAGTTCTGGAAGAACACGAACATCAGCCGCACCTACGGCAACGGCGAGGTCAACGACATCCTGTCGATGTGCATCTCGGCCTGGGACGTCCCCGGCATCCTCTACGGCAAGCCGGCCCGCGAGTGCACCCACGAGCAGATCTTCAACGAGGTCAAGGCCCAGCTCCGCGCGGCCATCCCGTGGGGCCCGATCGTCCTCAACGACTTCAACATCCACTCGTACTTCATCGACCCGGCCATCACCGGCAACGGCACCCCGAGCGTCGCCAACGAGGAGCCGCTGCTGATCAACAGGCCCGGCTCCTGGAACCACCGCCCCGAGGCCACCACCGCCCTGCCGAACCTGTTCCTGGCCTCCGACTACGTGAAGGCCGACATCAACCTGGCGACCATGGAGGGCGCCAACGAGGCCGGTCGCAAGGCCGCCAACGGAATCCTGGAGGCGTCCGGAGTCAACGAGACCCCCGCCAAGCTCTTCAAGATGTACCTGCCCAACGAGTTCAAGGGCTTCTACGACGACGACGACCGCCGCTTCGACCGCGGCGAGGCCAACGCGTTCGACCTCTGGGACCCGGTCAAGCCGTGATCCCCGGCGAGCCCTGACCCGCCACCCGGCCGGTCACCGGCAC